>NZ_JADGLG010000019.1:0-40146 GCF_015235335.1 Neisseria sp. 19428wB4_WF04 | reverse complement strand
TGAATTTTGTCTTGTGTATAAGCGCGTCAAATGGCCTGGCGGTTATGCGGGGTTAGCCGGGTATTTTTATGGATATTCATGCAGTATTGTCTTTCAAATACTGTAAACAACGCTAGCTTTTACTACACAAACCGACCAAAGCCCGCCATTCAGGATTTCAACAGCTACAAAGACCTGCATTGCCTGTGCTCATGGCTGCTGTTTAGCAGTAATTAAGCGGGAACAATGGCCGAATTTCTCGATAAACATATGTATAACTGTATCCGGCAAACCGATTATCCCGATGTCGATGGCTATCTGAAAGGATTAGAAATTGTTTCCCAACCATTTCAAACGCTGCTGCCACAATTCACTGAGCAGCCGAATACCTTATTTGTACTCGATCCGCCGTATGTTTCGACATTGCAGGGTATGCCAACCTGCATTACTTCGGCATAGTGCAGTTTCTTCAGCTTATGTGCTTGGTACGCCTGCCTTTCATATTCTTCAGCAGCACACGCAGTGGGCTCATGGATTATCTGGATTTTATAAAACAATACCGCCCCAACGAATGGGCGGCGTTTGACGGCATGACTTCAGTGGGTTTGATAACCAGCGTGCCCAAGGGGTTGGGGGGATGAGGATAATATGGTATTTAAGTTTTAAGGGCTTTAAAAGCGTGGTGTTTTGTGCAAAAGTTTGTATTTACTCTCGCCCACTTGTAATGCAAAAACCATCGTTTTATAGTGTAAAAGCTGCCGCTGCTTATGCCTAAGCCACACATTCAATCTTGTAACGTTTTGAATAGTTCTTTCGGTGTGCTGAAGTTAATCCATATTCTTTCAAGGACAGCGGGAACAATTTCCGACTGGTTCCGTTGCATCTCCTTGGAGTGTATTTGGTATGATTTCGGAAGTTTTCAATACTGTTTACGTGTGGTGGTTTGGAAACCACTTGGACTGATTGATGCGGTGGTGAATAAATCCAGTCATGGTCGGTACATCATAACTCTTGTGATAGTTGGTATAAACTATACCATCCTATATGGTTTCTCTTTTGACAACAACTAAAAGTAAGGTATCCTGTTTGGTGTTGTCTTCCGTGAAAGTAAACACCTTGCCACGATGTTTCGGAACACTGACGACATCTATATTTATCTCGCTGCGCAACGGCCACAGCTACAGTTTACCTTTGCTGCGTCTGTAGAAGCAGTTTCGCCCCATTCGGCTGTGCCCCAAAAAATTTTGCCTGCATGAAATTCCAAATGGCAGGTGGTGGCTTGGTGGATTGTGCGGTGGAACAACATGGCAGAATTAGTTTGGATATCGGGAATATCCCCATCGGACCGGCGGCGGTTTCTCACACAAAAATCAAGCAGTTTTTTCTGTGTGGATTTTTTAGTTTGCAATGGATTATCTTTATTTTGGCAGCCCGTTATGGTTGCCAATCTATACTAGTAAGTTTATAAATATTTTAAAAACAATTGGTTAATATGATTTTCTTGGCTTAAAAGCAATAAGTCGGCTATAATTCTGCCTGATTTTTATTCTGCAAAACATCAGGCCGTCTGAAAATATTCGGGCGGTGTTTAAGCTGGAGCCAATACCATTATGATGATACTTTATTCAGGCATTACCTGTCCGTTCAGCCAGCGCTGCCGTTTCGTATTGTTTGAAAAAGGCATGGATTTTGAAATTAAAGATGTTGATATCTTCAACAAGCCTGAAGATTTAGCGGTTATGAACCCTTATAACCAAGTGCCTGTTTTGGTTGAACGCGATCTGATTCTGTACGAATCCAACATCATCAATGAATACATTGACGAACGTTTCCCCCACCCGCAGCTGATGCCCGGCGACCCTGTGATGCGCGGCAGAGGCCGCTTGGTGCTGTTCCGCATGGAAAAAGAGCTTTTCAGCTATGTGAAAGTGCTTGAATCGCCGGAAGTCGGCGGCAAAGAGCAGGCCAAAGCCCGGGAAGCCATCGCCCAAGGCCTCACCATGCTGGCGCCTTCTTTCGCTAAAACCAAATACATCATGGGCGATGAGTTTTCAATGATTGATGTTGCCTTGTCGCCGCTGTTGTGGCGTTTGGATCACTATGATATCAAGCTGAGCAAATCTGCTGCTCCGATTTTGAAATACGCCGAGCGTATTTTCCAGCGCGAGGCTTTCATTGAAGCCCTCACCCCCGCCGAAAAAGCCATGCGCCGCTGAGTGCTGTCGAGATTGGCCGTCTGAAACCGCCTTATCAAAAGGAATGCCGTCATGACAACTACCAGCACCAAGCCTTATCTGTTGCGCGCGTTTTACGAATGGTGTTTGGACAATAACCAAACGCCGCACATTGTCGCCTGGGTGAATGAGCATACCCGTGTGCCTATGCAATATGTGCGTGATAATGAAATCGTATTGAATATCGGCACCATCGCCAGCCATGCGCTGACGATGGATAACGAATGGATACATTTTTCTGCCCGCTTCGGCGGTGTGGCGCACGAAATCTGGATTCCCATCGGCCACGTTATCAGCATTTTTGCCCGCGAAAGCGGTGAAGGCATGGGGTTTGAAGTCGAACCTTACCAAACAGACAGTGAGAAAAAAGGCAGCAGTGCCCTGCATTTGGTGGAAAAGGAACAGCCGGAAGCAGAGGCCGAGGTCGGCTCTGCGCCCGAAGACGGCGGCGGGAATAATGCCGCCAGGCCTAAAAAAGGTTTGAAGTTGGTGAAATAGCGCGGGCACACACTTTTAACAGGCCGATATTGCTGCAAAATTCATTCAGGCCGTCTGAAAATGCACACCACACCTAAGCGGTGGGTTTGAAATAGCCGTTATATCAATAATGGCGGGCTGCCCGATTTGTATTTTGACTGTTTGCAATGCTTTGTTTTGTATTTGGGTAGACTGACCGGTTCAGGGAGGGTCGGGTAGGTTGCTTTCTAAAAACGATAGAAATATCTGCATGAAATCCAAGTGCTGCGAAAACAATCCAAGTAGATGTGCACGATTCAAACCGCTGGCTCTCCGGCATGCCACCGGTGTAGAAATAAAACAACGGCTGCGTCAAACGCAGCCGTTGTTGCGTGCGGTATCACGCCCGCTGTCAGTTTGATCCTACTTTGATTTTCTGCCACAGGTTTACCGTGAGTTTCTTCGCATCGCCTTCCATCTGAGGCATCACGAAACCGTTTTTCATATCATCGACAGTGGGAAAAATCGAACGTGTACCCACCAGCTTGGGATCCATTTTTTCGCGTGCCGGCAGGCTGGCAGGGGCGAAAGTTACTGCATTGGCGTTTTTTGCGGCCACTTCGGGATCCAGCGTGTAGTTGATGTATTTGTGTGCGTTCAACGTGTTTTTCGCATCGGCGGGAATCAGCCAAGACTCAATCCAGAAGCCCATGCCTTTGGGCGTGAGCACTTCGATGCCGACATTATTTTTCACTTCTTCGGAACGCGCTTTGGCCATGTTGAGATCGCCGCCGTTGCCGGCCGCTAGGCATACATCGCCGCGCGCCAGCTCATCGATTACCGAAGGGCTGAAACGCTTCACATCGGGGCGGACGTCCTGCAGCACATCGGCGGCAGCTTTGATATCTTCGGCATTGCTGCCTTTCGGGTCTTTGCCCAGATAGTTCAACACAATCGGAAACATTTCAGACGGCGTGTCCCACAGCACGATGCCGCAGGATTTCAGTTTGCCGGTGTATTCGGGTTTGAAGAGCAGATCCCAGCCGTTTTCAGGCAGTTTTCCGCCTAAAACCTCTTTGCCCTTGGCCGTGATGGCCAAAGTGTTCACACCTGAAAAATAGGGCACGGCGTATTCATTGCCCGGGTCGGCGGTTTCGAGCATTTTCAACAGCTCGGGATCAATATTTTGATAGTTGGGAATTAAATCTTTATGTACTTTCTGATAAGCCCCTGCCTTGATTTGGCGCGGAAGGAATGCTATGCCGGGCACTACCAGGTCGTAACCTGATCTGCCGGTCAGCACTTTTGCTTCCAGCGTTTCGTTGTTTTCATACAGGTCGTAAGTAAGCTTCAAATTGTTGGTTTTTTTGAAGTCTTCAACAGTACTCTCGTCAACATAGTTCGACCAATTGTAGATATTGAGCGTATCAGTGGCGGGCAGTCCGCCGGCAGCGGCGGCAGATCCTGCATCTGCTTGAGGCTGGGCGGGTTTTTGCTCGCTTTGGCCGCCGCATGCTGCCAAAGACAAAGCTGCGATAACGGCTAATACAGATTTTTTCATACGGGTTGGCTTTCTGATGTGAAAGGGTTGGATGAACGAAAAAAACCGCGGCTCCATCAAAACCCCGGTTGCGGTAAAAGCTATTGTAAAGGAATGCTTAATAAAAATCAAAGTGATATATATATATTTTCTTTGCGCTGCCGAATTCGGGGGGGGCACACAGGCCGTCTGAAAAACGGCGGGCAGCAGGGGCGCCGTTTATTCGGGCAGAATTCGAGTAGATTGCCGCAGGCAGGGTCGGGGATTGAAAACACTTGCGCGGATAAGGTTAAGTATTTAAAATTGCGCGTTTACGAAATTAAATTTTGATTTTTATCAGGAGACATTCAATATGGCCAACAGCGCACAAGCCCGCAAGCGTGCCCGCCAGTCGGTTAAACAACGTGCCCACAACGCCAGTTTGCGTACCGCTTTCCGCACTGCGGTTAAGAAGGTATTGAAAGCGGTTGAAGCCGGTGATAAAGCTGCGGCACAAGCGGTTTACCGAGATTCGGTAAAAATAATCGACCGCATTGCCGATAAAGGCATTTACCACAAAAACAAGGCAGCCCGCCACAAGAGCCGTCTGTCTGCCAAAATTAAAGCATTGGCCTAAGCCGGTTTTGGTGCGGCGTTTATTTTCCGCCGCAACGGATTGGAGTCTTGCTTAAAATATATAATGCCCCTGAAAAGCGGATATCGAGCCTTTCAGGGCATTTGCTTTTCGCCTGCCGCAGAAGCGGATTGCATCAGCGGCAGCATTGAAACCGTGGCGTTACTTGTTTCTCAACTATTTGACAAGCAACGGTTTCAGACGGCCTGAATATACCCGGCACATCAAAGGCAGCCGATATGACATGGAAACTTTTTGTTGCCGCAGGATGCGGCTTGGCGGCATTCTCTTGCGCAGTATTTGCGGAAAGCGGCGATGCTGCGCTGCAATGTACGCTGATACGGGACAACGCCTTGCGTTTGGCCTGTTTCGACAAAATCTATGCTGCCCGATTCCCGCCGCAAACGCCTCCGGTAGTGGAAAAGCAGCCGCCCAAAGCGGTGGATTTGGTAAAGTCGGTGGATAAGAGCATCGCAAAAAAAGAGCCGGAGATTGTGTTTGGCCAAGATAGTGGCGGCAAAGGTTTTGCTCAAGCCCTGAGCGATGCCGCTGATGCTTATACGCCGCTGAGTTTGATGTATGATTTGGATCAAAACGATGTGCGCGGCATTTTGTCGGTGCGCGAACACCATCCCATGTATCTGCTGCCCGCATGGTATAACAGCAGCCCCAACCGCCGGCCTGTGTCGCCCACGCGCGGCGCAACCAGCGACACCCGCAGCGAAGACCAAAAAAGGGCGGAAACCAAAATGCAGGTGTCGTTTAAAACCAAACTGCTGGAGGATGTGTTCCGTACCCGCTCCGATGTGTGGTTTGGCTATACTCAAACCGCCCATTGGCAGCTGTGGAACCAAGGTGAGGAATCGGCCCCGTTCCGCAATAACGATTACAGCCCTGAAATTTTCATCACCCAGCCCGTGAAAGCCGGTTTGCCGGGCGGCGGCAGGCTGCGTATGCTGGGTTTGGGTTTTATGCACCAATCCAACGGGCAAAGCCGCCCGATGTCGCGCTCATGGAACCGTTTATACGGCATGGCAGGTATGGAGTGGGGCAAACTTACCGTGATTCCGCGTCTGTGGGTGCGCGCATTCGACCCAGGCGGCGACAATGACGACAACCCCGATATCACCGACTACATGGGCTACGGCGATGTGAAGCTGCAATACCGTTTCAACGACAAACAAACCGTTGCCGCCACCATGCGCTACAATCCCAAAACCGGCAAAGGCGGCGTGCAGGCCGACTACACCTTTCCGATAAAAGGCAAGCTCAAAGCTTATGTACAAGGTTATCATGGTTACGGCGAAAATCTGTTGGACTACAACCACAAACACAACAGCATAGGGTTTGGCGTGATGCTCAACGATTGGGATGGTTTTTAACCGCCAAATTTGCAGCAGGCACTCGTTTCTTGCTGCCCGAATGCGTATAATGGAGCGTTCGGGCAGCACTTACCGTTTACCACGTATGGGATATTGATATGGCAAAAAATGCGGCTGAAAGCGGCGGCATCTCCAGCGCATTGAAAAAATACCTGATTACAGGTGTTTTGGTGTGGCTGCCGATAGCCGTAACCGTGTGGGTGATCACCTATATCGTTTCCGCATCCGACCGGCTGTTCCAGCTGCTGCCGCTCAAATGGCAGCCGGCCAACCTGATAGGCTTCAACATTCCCGGCTTGGGCGTGATTGTGGCGGTGGCCGTGTTGTTTGCCACCGGCCTGTTTGCCGCCAATATGCTGGGCAGGCAGATTATTGCGGTATGGGACAACATGCTCGGCCGCATTCCTGTGGTGAAATCGATTTATTCCAGCGTAAAAAAAGTTTCGGAATCACTGTTTTCCGACAACAGCCGCTCATTCAAAACCCCTGTTTTAGTGCCGTTTCCCCAGCCGGGCATCTGGACGATCGCTTTTGTGTCGGGCAGCCTTGCCGATGCCGTGGGTCGCAGCCTCGATAATGGCGAAGAATACCTTTCCGTTTATGTGCCGACCACGCCCAACCCCACCGGCGGTTATTATGTGATGGTAAAAAAAAGCGATGTGCGCGAGCTGGATATGAGCGTGGACGATGCCTTGAAATATGTGATTTCGCTAGGCATGGTAATGCCGGAAGACCGGTCGGCGAAAGCCCTGCCCGATGCGCAGAAGCCGTCTGAACACCCCGCAGGGCAAGAATAAGCGTAACGCAGTGGTTTGGATTGCAGGCCGTCTGAAAAAACCACCGTGCAGCCGCTGCGCAGTAAAGCCTTTTCAGACGGCCTGCCGATACCGCCCGACACATTCTTAAGAAAATCAAACGAAAACAAACCGAAGGTTTTATTTATGCGTACCAATTATTGTGGCTTGATTAACGAGCAGTATCTAGACCAAACCGTTACCGTCAAAGGTTGGGTGCACCGCCGGCGCGATCACGGCGGCGTGATTTTCATCGACCTGCGCGACCGTGAAGGCATTGTGCAGGTGGTCATCGACCCCGACACCCCCGAAGCGTTTCAGACGGCCGATTCCGCGCGCAACGAATACGTTTTGAGCATCACCGGCCGCGTGCGCAACCGCCCCGAGGGTACCGCCAACGATAAAATGGTTTCCGGCAACATTGAGATTCTCGCCAAAGAAATCGAAGTGTTAAACGCCGCCGCCACGCCGCCGTTCCAAATCGATGATGAAAACCTGAGCGAAAACGTGCGTTTAACCAACCGCGTTATCGATTTGCGCCGCACCGCCATGCAGCGCAACCTGCGCCTGCGCTACCAAGTGGCGATGGGTGTGCGCCGCTATCTTGATGCGCAAGGCTTTATCGACATCGAAACACCGATGCTCACCCGCTCCACCCCCGAAGGCGCACGCGATTATCTGGTGCCCAGCCGCGTACACCCGGGGGAGTTTTTCGCGCTGCCGCAATCGCCGCAGCTTTTCAAACAATTGCTGATGGTGGCCGGTTTCGACCGCTACTACCAAATCACCAAATGTTTCCGCGATGAAGATTTGCGCGCCGACCGCCAACCCGAATTCACCCAGATCGATATCGAAACCTCGTTTCTCGATGAAAACGAAATCATGGACATCACCGAAGGCATGGCCAGGCAGGTGTTTAAAGAAGTGTTGGGGGCAGAGCTCGGCAACTTCCCGCGTATGCCGTATTCGGAGGCCTTGTTCTATTATGGCTCCGACAAACCCGATATGCGCGTGAGCCTGAAATTTACCGAACTGACCGCCCTGATGAAATCGGAAGAGTTTAAAGTGTTCCGCGCCGCCGCCGACATGAAGGGCGGACGCGTGGTTGCTTTGCGCGTGCCCGGCGGTGCCAAACTTTCCCGCAAAGACATCGATGAATACACCAGATTTGTCGGCATCTACGGAGCCAAAGGCTTGGCCTACATCAAAGTGAACGATGTTACCAACCTTTCCAACGGTGAAGACAGCGGCCTGCAGTCGCCGATTGTGAAATTCCTGTCTGAAAACGCCCTGAAAGAAATCATTGCCCAAACCGGCGCGCAAAACGGCGACATCATTTTCTTCGGTGCCGACAAAGCCAAGGTTGTCAATGAAGCCATTGGCGCGCTGCGCATTAAAATCGGCCACGAACACGGTGCCGAAAACGGCTATTTCACCGATGAATGGCGCCCGCTGTGGGTGGTGGATTTCCCGATGTTCGAATACGATGAAGAAAGCGGCCGCTACGCCGCCATGCACCACCCCTTCACTTCGCCAAAGCCCGGCCATGAAAACCTGATGGAAAGCGACCCGGAAAACTGTCTCGCCCGCGCCTACGATATGGTACTCAACGGCTGGGAAATCGGCGGCGGCTCCATCCGTATCCACCGCGCCGACATTCAGGAAAAAGTGTTTGCCGCGCTGAAAATCACGCCTGAAGAGCAGCAAAACAAATTCGGTTTTCTGCTGGACAATCTGAAATACGGCGCGCCCCCGCACGGCGGCTTGGCGTTCGGCCTCGATCGTTTGGTTACGCTGATGGCCGGTGCCGAATCCATCCGCGATGTGATTGCCTTCCCGAAAACCCAGCGCGCACAATGCCTGCTGACCAACGCCCCCAACGCTGTGGACGACAAACAGCTGCGCGAACTCAGTCTGCGTCTGCGCCAGAAAGCGGCAGAAAGCAAAGAGGCTTAACGGGTTTGGCCGCTCAAACAACACAGGCCGTCTGAAAGAGTTTTTCAGACGGCCACTCCGGTATGCGGGTTGCCCGAAATAACGTTATGCGGCGGGATCTGCATCTAACTCGGGCATTTCAGCCCCAGCCATTTCATCGAGCCGTCGGATTCGGTTTCCTTTACAGTGAGGATGAAGCCGCCGATGTGGATGCGGTCGCCTTCTACCGGCAGGTTGCCTTCGAAGCGTTTGTGAAACAGGCCGCGCAGGGTCAGGTTGCGTTCTTCTTCGTTAAGCTCTAGGCCGTAGGCATCGGCCAAGTCGCCCGCCATGCTGGAAGGATTGACCACAAATTCGCCGAAGAAATTGAAATTCATGCGCACGGAGCTGCCGGTTTCGGTAAAGCGTTTGGCGATGGTTTCCACCTGCTCGGGCGGCACGATATACCAGGCAATATCGCCCGCCTGCAGGCGGGTGTCCAGCCCCAGTTCCTCACGCTTGCCGTTGCGGATTAAGGCGAAACAGCGGGTGGAGAGCAAGTCTAAGTCTTGCGCCACTTCATCGGGATGCATACCTTCGGCATCGGAGTCGGCCAACACTTCATAGGCCAGCAGCGGCACCGATTCGCTTTCGGAAAGCCAGATTTCGCGGCTGTCGGCAGGCTCGGGCTTGGGCGGCACGGTTACTTTCAGCCAGCGCGCCACCACGGGAATGGTGGTGCCTTGAATCAGCAGCGACAAAATCACCACCGCAAAAGCCACGTCAAACAGCAGGCGGGCGTTGGGTACACCCATTACCAGCGGCATCATTGCCAGGGTAATCGGCACTGCGCCGCGCAATCCCACCCAGCTGATATAGGCGGTTTCGCGGCGGCTGTAGTGGAATTTCCAAATGCTGCTCACCACTGCCAGCGGGCGCGCCACCAGCATCAGAAAGGCGGCAATGGCCAGCGCGTCCGGGCCTGATTCCAGCAGGCGGTGGGGGGTAACCAGCAGGCCCAACACCACAAACATGCTGGCTTGCGCGAGCCAGGCCAGCCCGTCCATCACGCGCAAAACATGTTCGGTGGCGTGGCTGTGGCGGTTGCCCACAATGATGCCGGCCAGATACACGGCTAAGAAGCCGCTGCCGCCGGCCAGGTTGGTGAAGCCGAAAATCAGCAGGCCGCCCGACACAATCATCAGGGCATAGAGGCCCTCGGCCAGGTTCAGACGGCGCGTGAGCCGCGACAGGATTTTGCCGCCCACAAAGCCTGCAGCCAAACCGAAACCGAGTTGGAGCAGCAGCATCCATAAAAATGACAAAATGCCCGATTCTTCAGGGGTCAGGGTGAGCGAAATCAGCGCGGTAACTAAAAATATCGCCATCGGGTCGTTGGCGCCCGATTCGATTTCGAGGGTGGCCTGCACCCGTTCGTTGAGACGGACACCGCTGTTGCGCAGTAGGCTGAACACTGCGCCGGCATCGGTGGAGCCGACAATAGCGGCCATGAGAATGCCGAAACGCCAATCCCAGTCCATATACCAGGTGGCAAACAGACCCAGCAGTGCCACGGTGGCAATCACGCCCCAGCTTGCCAGCAAGGCGGCGGGCTTGAGCGCGATACGGAAGCTGTCGAGTCTGGTGCGCAGGCCGCCGTCAAGCAGAATCACTGCCAATGCCAGCTGGCCGATGGCGGTGGCGGTGAAAAAATTATCGAAATGAATGCCGCCTATGCCTTCTTCGCCTGCCAATATGCCCACCACCAAAAACATCAGCAGCAGCGGCATGCCCAGCCGGGCGGAGAGGGTGGTGGAAATCACGCTGAGAAACAGCAGCAGCCCGCAGAGTAAGAATAAACTGTTGAGTCCGTCCATTATCGTGAATGTGTGTGTTTTATAGTTGAAAGAAACGTGCGCATTTTAGCATGAAAATGCTTGTTTCTTAATGAACACGATGGTTTTGCAGCGGGTTTTCAGACGGCCTTTCCGCTTTTGGGCGGGCCGTCTGAAAGAATGCGGCGAAATCGGCTATAATGCGCGCTCTGTTTTAGCGTTGATGGATATATTGTGGCGTTTGCCTCTCTTTTTACTTTGCTGGACGATATTGCCGCGGTGCTTGACGATGTGGCGGTGATGACCAAGGTGGCGGCCAAAAAAACTGCCGGCGTGGTGGGCGATGACTTGGCACTCAATGCCAACCAGGTAACCGGCGTGAGCGCCGACCGCGAGCTGCCGATTGTGTGGGCGGTGGCGAAAGGCTCGCTGGTGAATAAGGCGGTATTGGTGCCGCTTTCGCTGCTGCTGTCGGTGTTCCTGCCGTGGCTGATTACGCCGCTGTTGGTTGTCGGCGGTGTGTTTCTGTGTTTTGAAGGTGTGGAAAAACTGCTGCACAAATTTTTAAACCAACACAGCGGCGGGCATCATGCCGCCAGTGATGAAATCGTTGATGAAAAAACCAAAATCAAAGGCGCTGTGCGCACCGATTTTATCTTGTCGGCCGAAATCATCATCATTGCGTTGGGCGTGGTGGGCGGCTACAGCCTGCTGACTCAGTCGCTGGTGATGTCGGCCATCGGCATCGGCATGACCGTGTTGGTGTATGGTTTGGTGGCCGGCATTGTGAAGGCTGATGATTTCGGTATGTGGCTGATGAGTAAACCTTCTGCCGCAGCGCGCGCGGCGGGCAGGGGCATTATTCTGTTTATGCCGTGGTTTATGCGCGCCCTGAGTGTGGCAGGTATGCTGGCGGTGTTTTTGGTGGGCGGCGGCATCATTGTGCACAATATCGGCTTCGTTCACGATTTTCTGCACGCCCTGCATTGGGACAGCGGCTTTGTCGGCCAGCTTGCCACGCTCGCGGTCGGCGTTTTGACCGGTGTGCTGGTGTGTGCGGCGGTGCTGCCGGTGATGAAATGCTTCGGCAGGAAAAAAGCGCACTGACACAGTATCGTGAATAAAAATAAAAAGATGCGGCCTTGCCCGCCGCATTTCGGAGAACGATTTGCAAGCTCTCCCAAAGCGGCAACAGAATCGGTTTTGTATTGTCTTTCAATTAATTGTTTGCAGCCGGTGCCTTGCCTTAATCTACCGTTGAGGCCGTCTGAAAACAAACAGATGCTTTTCAGACGGCCTTTTATGCAAATGTTTATGAACCTTATCCGAAAACTCGAATCAATCTGGCAGAAGCCGTTGTATTACTGGCCGTTGCTGGCGGTTGTTGCTGCCGCAACGCCGTTGGCGTTTGCACCGTATTACCATTTCTGGCTGATGCCGCTTTTGTTCGGCGCGTTAATCCGCCTTACCGAGCTGCGCCCGCAGCACGCCGTGAAAAGCGCTTATCTGTTCGGCCTGATCACTTATGCCGCGCAGTTTTACTGGATACACACCGCGCTGCACACCGTGTCCGGCCTGCCCAATCTTTATGCGGTGCCGCTTACCTTTCTGCTGCCCGCGTTTCTCGCCCTTTATCCTGCCGCGGCATTTTGGCTGCTGAAAAAATTCAACCTGCCGCGCGCTTGGCGCATCGGTGTGGCACTGCCGCTGTTGTGGACACTGGCCGAGTTTGCCCGCGAACGCCTGCTGACGGGTTTCGGCTGGGGCGCGCTGGGCTATTCGCAAATCGCCGACCACAGCCCGCTGGCCGGTTTTGCCCCTTTGGGCGGCATCCATCTGGTTACGCTGGCCGCCGCCTGTGCCGGCGCGTGGCTGGTATTGGCGGTGGACGCTTCAGGCCGTCTGAAACAGCGCGCGGCAGCTTTGGGCGGCATCGTGCTGCTGGCCGCAGTCGGTTTTGCCGCCAAAAACATCGATTTCACCCGCCCCGACGGCAGCACCGCCACCGTGGCGCTGGCACAGGGCAATATTGCGCAAACGTTGAAGTGGGTGCCGGAGCAGTTTCTTCCCACGGTCGAGCGTTATTATGCCCAAGTGGCGGGCAGCCGCGCCGATATTGTGATTCTGCCCGAAACCGCGATTCCGCTGATGCGCCAGGATTTGCCGCAGGGGCTGCTGGCGCAGTTTGCCCGCCGGGCAGAAGCCAACGGCAGCGCGCTGGCTGTGGGTATCGGCCAATACACTTCAGACGGCCTCGGTTATGAAAATGCCGTTATCAATCTGTTGCATTACCGCGAAGAAGTGCCTGAGCATATTGAGTATTACGCCAAAAACCACTTGGTGCCGTTTGGCGAATACAAACCGCTGCCGCGGCTCACTGAGCCGCTCTATCAAATGATGAATATGCCGCTGGCCGATTTCAAACGCGGCGGTAACGCCCAGGCGCCGTTTCAGATGGCCAATCAGAAAGTGGCTTTCAATATCTGCTATGAAGACGGTTTCGGCGATGAGTTAATCGCTTCCGCCGGGCAATCTACGCTGTTGGCCAATGCCAGCAATATGGCGTGGTATGGAAAATCCAATGCCATGTTCCAACATTTGCAGCAGTCGCAGGCGCGTGCGCTGGAGTTGGGCCGCTATATGGTGCGTGCCACCAATACCGGTGCTACCGCCATTGTTGATCCGAAAGGCCGCATTGTTGCTCAGGCTGTGCCTGATACCGCCACCGTTTTGGAAGGGCGCATCAAAGGTTATGTCGGCGAAACCCCATATATGAAGCTTGGCGGCTCATGGCCGCTCGTTATTTTGTTGGGCGTGTCGGCTGCCGGCCTGTTTGTGTGGGGGAATTACCACCGTTATGTGGCGAGCCCGCCTGTTTCCGATATCAGGCAGTAAGCCGCAGCCGATACAGACAACACGGCAGGGCGCAGCAATGCTGTAGCGGAAATAAAGCAGATACACTATAGTGCAAGAAGTGCAAGCAATTGTTTGATGCGGAACATCGAAACGCCGAAGCGGAAGTTTAAGTTGATCCGCCAATCGGATTTCAGACGGCCGAAAATGATATTTTCCAACGTTGGCAAATGCTTGGAAATAAAACCCCGCAATAGCTAGAAACTGTGTTTTAATAGGGAACTATTTCCGACAAAACCACTCAAATATTTTAAATCAATTGAGAATGCAAAAATACAAAAGTTTACCTATTGAACATTGAAACCATACAGACAGAGAATCCGATTTAATGATAAGGTTGTTGCAGCAAACGCAACCCGGCCTGACACACTATAAGGAAAGCCAATCAATGACTATGAATAAAGCTTTTGCATTACCCGTACCCAGCGGACACGGCAGCTTGGAGCAGTATATTCATACTGTAAACAATATTCCCATGCTCACTGCCGAAGAAGAAACCCGGCTGGCAGAGTGCCGGCTGCAGGGCGATCTCGAAGCCGCCAAGCAACTCATTCTTTCGCACCTGCGTGTAGTCGTATCGATTGCGCGCGGTTACGATGGTTACGGTCTCAACCAGGCCGACCTGATTCAAGAAGGCAATATCGGCCTGATGAAGGCCGTGAAACGTTTCGAGCCTGCCCGCGGCGCGCGCCTGTTTTCGTTTGCCGTGCATTGGATTAAAGCCGAAATCCACGAATTTATCCTGCGCAACTGGCGTTTGGTGCGCGTTGCCACCACCAAGCCGCAGCGCAAACTGTTTTTCAACCTGCGCAGTATGCGTAAAAACCTCAACGCTTTAAGCCCTAAAGAAGCGCAGGAAATCGCAGACGATTTGGGTGTGAAACTCTCGGAAGTGCTCGAAATGGAGCAGCGCATGACCGGCCGCGACATCGGCATCATGGCCGACAACAGCGATGATGAAGACAGCTTTGCCCCCATCGACTGGCTGGCCGACAACGATACCGAGCCGACCCGGCAAATCGCCCGAAAAGCCCACTATGCGCTGCAAACCGAAGGCTTGCAAAATGCGCTGGCGCAATTGGACGACCGCAGCCGCCGCATCGTTGAAAGCCGCTGGCTGCAAGATGATGGCGGGTTGACCCTGCACGACTTGGCGGCAGAATACGGCGTATCTGCCGAGCGTATCCGCCAAATCGAAGCCAAAGCCATGCAGAAACTGCGCGGTTTTCTTGCCGAAGAAGCGGAAGCCGTTTAAGCAGGGGCTGTGTGCCGGTATAAATTCAAGTGATTAAAAAGAATATACAAATGCACCCTTTCATGGGGTGCATTTTATATTGAGGCCGTCTGAAAAATAAACTGCCTTCCGATTGCAACCGCTTAATCAAACGGTTTTAAAGCACCGAACCCCGCATCCAATAGGGCTCGGTTTTTTCACGCCGCCTCGGTCTTATCGTGGTTGTGATGGCCGGCCTACGCTGAAACCGCCACAGTGTGCCGGCGTATCTCAGCCCAAAGATAAGTGTTCTGCAAGCCGCTGAAGCGGCACCGCAAACCGGTAAATCCCCGCAACCCGCGTGTATGCCCCATATAAAACCGCATCCCATAATCGGGCGGAGTGTCCGACTATTGGGATGCAGTTTATTTCAGACGGCCTTCTGCTGTTTGGAAAGCCGCATTCAAAATTGAATCTGCAGGCGTTTATACTAACGGTTCCCTGCCGTGTTATAGCGTTTTTCCAGCCATGAAAACAGCCAGCCCAAACACATGGTCATAATCAGATAAATCAGTGCCACAGTATAGAGCGGCGTGTCGTAAATTGAAAACCGCCCTGAGATGGTGGCCTGCACATAGGCCAACTCGGTAACGGCAATCGCCGAGAGCAGCGAGCTGTCTTTCAGCAGCGTGATAAATTCGTTGGCCAGCGGCGGCAGCATGCGGCGCAACGCCTGCGGCAGAATAACATAACGCATAGCCTGCGGATAAGTCAGCCCCAGCGAGCGGGCGGCTTCAATTTGGCCGCGGTCGACAGACTGGATACCTGCGCGGAAAATCTCGGTAATATAGGCACCTGCGTTCACGGTTAATGCCAGTGTGCCGGCAATCAGAGCGCCGTAGTTGCGGCGCAGCTCCACGGCTAAATCACCACTGATCAGCCAGCCGTCTGTGGGGTGGATCAAGGCTACCGCCCACACGAAATACCAAATGAAAATCTGTACATATAAAGGCGTGCCCCGAAACAGCGTGATATATACCCATGAAACGGTGCGCAACAGCCACGCCAGCGCGCACATCAGGGGGTTGCCTTTTTCAAAGCGGGTCAAACGTGCCAGCGCGCCAAACAGGCCCAAAACCGTGCCGCCCAAAGTGGCAGCCACCGTCAGCCCCAGCGTGGTCAGTGCGCCGTAGAGGAACATCTCGCGATATTCGTAGATAATGTCGAAACGGAAATTCATGCTTGGCTTTTCAGAAAACGAAGTAAAGGAAAAGGCGCACGGCCACAATGTGAATTCGGCTATTTTACAAGAAAATACATTTGTTGAGATGATTTATTTCAGACAGCCGGTTTGTCGGGGTGGATACGCTGCGATATGGCGTGGCAGGCTTCATGTACGGCAGGGCGTGGCAAAATGCTGTAACGGTGGCCTGTTAGGGTAATCCAACTGCAACAGAAGGCAGTTGGTGCGTTTGAGCGGCTCCCGAAGAGGTAGCTGTCGGGCAAGGGGCGGCATATGGTAAGCCTGCTTCATTCCGTTGCATTGCTGTGTCTGAACTTGAAGAGAGTGGTTTCGTAAGCCGCTGAAGCGGTAACAGGGCCGGTTCCGTATTGTTTGGATTGCCCGAAGCTTTGCTGCTGTGTACGGAAAATAAAGCGGATTCGTCCTACGCGTACTTGCCGGGTGTTTGGGCCAGACTGGATAAGCATTGTTTTTGAACATTGCAAACGCAGGGTTTGCTATGCCGAATCTGCAGGGCTTTCAGGCCGTCTGAAAGCTGCTGTGGCCGATAAACCGGATTCCCCGCATCACTCGTTGGTGCCGGTATCTTGCCGGGCTGTGCCGCCGTCCATCACGGCTTTGATTTCCTGAAACAGGGCGCGGAAGTTTTTCGGCGGTTTGTTGAGTTCCTGCTCCTTACGGGTGTTGCGGATTAGAGTGCGGAGTTTGCCTGCATCGGCGTGCGGATAATCGGCGATAAAGGCGGTGAGGGCTTCATCGGTGGTAATCAGGCGGCCACGAGCCTGCTCCACCCGTTGCAGAAAGGCGTTGTGGGCGGCGTTGCCGCCGCGCAGTTTGGCTAAGTAGCGCGCGATGGGCTCGGGGTCGGTATCGCGCATCAGGCGGCCGATATATTGCGCCTGGCGCTTGATGGCGCTGTTGGAAGTGATTGTTTTATAGGCTAGAACGGCTTCGTATAAATCTTCGGGCAGGCCGATTTTTTTCAGGGTGTCGCTAGAAAGCCCGGTCAGCTGCATGCCGAGGTCTTGCAGGCCGTCCATCTGTTTTTTCATTTGGGTTTTGCTTACCCGTTCTTGATCGCTGCTGCTCATTGTTTTGGTGTCCGTTGAAGCACTTTCGGCATTTTAGCATAAGCCGCCGCACTATCTTTGTGATAGGTGGAATTTAACTGGGGCCGTCTGAAAACAGTTAAAATACCGCAGCTTTTCTAACAGGAAAATGTATGTTCAACCATAGTCAAGACGAGCTGCTGTCGCTTTGCGGGCAGGCGTTGCAATTGGCGGCGCAGCTGGGGGCCACTGCTGCAGAAGCCGATGTGAACGAATCGCTGGGGCAAAACGTGAGTGTGCGTTTGGGTGAAATCGAGCAAATCGAATACCAACAGGATAAATCGCTCGACATCACGGTGTATGCAGGCCGGCGCAAAGGCCGCGCCAGCACTGCAGATTTCTCGCCGCAGGCATTGCGCGATACGGTGCGTGCTGCCGTGGATATTGCCCGCTATACCGCCGAAGACGAGTGCGCGGGTTTGGCTGATGCGGATTTGATGGCCGGGTATATCGGTGATTTAGACAAATACTATCAGTGGGATCTGTCCACTGAAGAGGCTGTGAACCTTGCCAAACAATGCGAACAGGCCGCACTTGATTATGACCGGCGTATCAGCAATTCGGAAGGCGCGGGTGTGCAAACCGGCCATTACCAATATGTTTACGGCAACTCGCACGGCTTTTGCGCCCACCAGCAAGGCACGCGCCACAGCATTTCCTGCAGCGTGGTGGCCTCAGGCGAAAACGGTATGCAGCGTGATTACTGGTACGATGTCTCCTGCCGTGATGCCGATTTGGATACTCCCGCAAACATAGGCCGCACCGCTGCGCAGCGTACCGTAAGCCGTTTGGGCGCACGCAGTATTCCCACCGGCAGCTATCCCGTGCTGTTTGATACCGGTGTGGCGGGCGGATTAATCGGCCATCTAATCGGCGGCCTGAGCGGCGGCGCGTTATACCGCCAAAGCAGCTTCCTCACCGACAGCATCGGCAGGCAGGTTTTGCCCGATTTTCTCAATCTGCGCGAAGAGCCGCATACTCAGCAGGCATTCGGCAGCACTTATTTCGATGCCGAAGGTGTGGCGACCAAGCCGCGTTTCGTGCTGGAAAACGGCGTGGTGCAGGGTTATTTTTTAAGCAGCTACAGTGCGCGCAAACTCGGTATGCAAACCACCGCCAACGCCGGCGGTGCGCACAATCTTTATCTGAACCACACCCACGCCGGGCAGGCCGGCCTGCTCAAAACGATGGGTACAGGTTTGCTGGTAACCGAGTTGATGGGGCAGGGCGTCAATATGCTTACCGGAGATTATTCGCGCGGTGCGGCGGGTTTTTGGGTGGAAAACGGTGTGATTGCCTACCCGGTGGAGAAAATCACCATCGCCGGCCGCTTGCAGGATATGTATCTCAACATTGTCGGTGTGGCTGATGATGCCCTACCGCGCTCATCAAACAAAATCGGCTCGGTGTTGGTGGAAAATATGACGGTGGCCGGCACTTAGAGTCGGCTATATTCTTGCTAGCCGTCTGTTATTGCTAAATTGGGGAGATTATTGAATAAACAGATTAATCTTGTTTTTATTACCAAGCTGTTTTGAAGTTGGTTTGGAACTATTTGGAGCTATATGATATTTCAGAAAAACAAAAAAACCTGTTTAAATTGGTTTTCAACAGAGGCAGTCCAATATTTTCAGACGGCCTTAAAGCTTAAAGATAGAGACTCGGGAAGTAAAAGGACGAACCAGAGTAATTGCGGGGCATTTTCATTAATATCTACCAAATCTCTATGGCAATGGTTAAACCTATAAATTAAGCCTCTTTCAAATGCAGGTAAACCACATCCTTTTGAGTGTTGTAAAATTGGCAAACTCTCCTTTGTTATAAGGCCCGAAATAATCGATATTGTTAATATGCCTAATATGCCGATTGTTACGGGCAAACTCACTAAGGCCATAATGGATGCAGGCAATGCTTTTTGTCACCTATAGCTGCAAGGCCGTCATATATTACAATCAATATGGTCGTGTATAACTATTGATTAACAGGAGCGGGGCAGTCGCAATTTTTCGGTATAGGCAATTCAAATATTCTGAAAACTGGGATTTTGTCTGATGCACTGCGTCCATGCTTAGCTCTGATACGCAGTGCAGTGTGCCGAAGTAAAGTTTGCCCAATCCGATCATGCCGGATAAAGAAAGTGGTTCTCCAGCACAATAAAGCGATCCTGATTTCCAGATAGGTAAGGATTAATGCCCGGACATTCATTAATGTCCGGGCATTGATTGCGGTTATTTCAACAGCATCGGAAGTGGTTGGATCTAAAGTGAAACAGCAGATTGTTTTTAAATTCCGACTATGGAATATTGCCAAGTTTTGGGTATTTGCTTCCTAGCCGTTTTTATAAAATATCGGCAATGTGTTTGGCTGCACGTTTGGCATCCAGCAAAATCAAGCCCAATTTACCGCTTTCCCGTGCCATCAATGCCAAAACAGCATTGCTTCCTGCCTGGCTCAGTAAAACGTAGCCATGCGATCCTTTCACCATCACTTGATCGAGTTCACCGCAAGCCAGCTCGTGAACGGCACGGTTACCCAATGCCAGCAAAGTTGCAGACATAGCGCCTACACGGTCTGCATTGAGATTGCTGGGTAGTAATGTTGCAATCGGTAAACCATCGGTTGAAATCACTGCAGATGCGGTAATATCAGTAGATGTATTGTTTAAGTCACTTAATACAGAAATCAATAATTGTTCACGCATTTTTTATCCTATCTTGCGAAGTAGCCAAGCCGGTTGGAAAGCCTGCCGAGAGAGTGGTACAGTGTCTGCTTAATGACGCCCGTAACGATTATGCAATACTTTCACCAAAGTAACGAACTCTTCTTTATTTAAATCAGGTATCCCTCCGATAACCAAAATCAGTTTGCTCATACCGACATAAAGAGGGAAAAAAGTTAATTCGCTTTGGCCTGAAGGATCACAGATGCCCCACGCACTATGGTGGATATGTAGGTTGTTTTTAATCAATAACTGGTGCTTATCGACAACGGCTGCAATTTCTCCGGCTAAAACTCCTACTTCCTCTGCTGCTTCGTGATGGAAGCCGGCATTTGCAAAATACAGGCCATTTTCATCTGCCAGCAACGCTTTACCTGAATTTGACAGTTTAGCCAGCAGCTCCGGTAGTTCTTCGTCAGTCAGATTGGTGTCGTTGTTGCCGACATTTTCGTCACCATATAAGAACTCCAAGCGCTGAAGGCGGTAAAGCAGATTTAACGCACTATCAATGTCATTGGTATCTGCCCAAGCCAAGAGTTTTTCGCTACTGATGGTTTCGGCAGGATTTGCCCGCAACAGACCGTATAAAAGTGTTCGGCTGGCACTGGGCGTATCTCCCGAAACCGCATAATATGCACCGGCCGGCGTGATTTTGGGGTACAAATTTGATTGTAAAGAAAGTGTAGATTCCATCTTATACCTCTAATCCCGGATCAATTGAAAAGAGCATTGCACTAACTAATTGTTTGACATCGTCTTCTCGTCGTGCATCTATTTCAAATACCGGTACATTAAAATTATTCTGAGCCAAATATTTTTGATATACATCCACCCCGGGCAAGGAACGGATATCCATTTTAGTAACGCCGACAACTAATGGGGCAGTTTTCAATAACTCACGAAAGGCGTCCAAGAAAAACTGCAAGTCCTTCAAAGGATTGGTTCGAGTGTTATCTAATAGTAAAATCAAGCCCATGCTCCCTTGGCTCAAAATTTCCCACATGAAGTTAAAACGCTCTTGGCCCGGGGTGCCGTATAAATGGACTTTGGTCTCCTCATCCAAACGTATAACGCCATAATCCATAGCAACTGTCGTATAACCTTTACGCACCAAAGTCATATCGGAAGCGTCAGCATCGGTTTGCACCGGCGGTTCGTCAGATAAAGCAGAAATAGCCGTTGTTTTACCCACACCTACGGGGCCGGTAAAAATAATTTTATTCTCTTTCATTATGTAACCCCTTGAATTATTTCTTGCCGATAAGTTTGCGCATCAGACGTTGCAACAAGCTGCGGGGCTGCTCGGCAGACGGACTGACTGCTTTTTGGGCATCTTTACTCATCTGGTTATCGGGAACTTCTCCTCCTACTTTGATACCTTCTGCAGATATATTGGCCGGCTTGTCTTGGTTGGTAAATTCAGCATCGGTAGCCAAAAATCCAGTAACGTAAGTTGCGGCCAAATAGTTGAGAATATCCGGCATTTCCAAAGGCATGACTTTATAAAGAATATTCAGATTGACTGACGTTTTGGTTAAGAATGCCGATAAACGCATAGATTCCGATACCGGAGCCAAGCGGGTTAGATTGGGCCACCGTTTGAGTGTGAACACAGTTTGCGGCGTCATCGGATAAACCAGACGGCCTTGTGCCGTCCAAATGGCCATTTGCCACAAACACGACATAATCGTTACTTTGGCTTTTTCTTTCCACTGGGGATTATCGGGCACTGCTTTGCAGACTACAGTGAGATTGTCGTCTTTACTCAGCTTCTCAAGTTCGGCGGCACTCACAGTCAATAGCACGCGCTGAATAGAGGGGAACACAATCAATACCGGTTTGCCTTCATGTAATACGGCGATATCCTGGCTGCCTTGGCCGGCAAATCTTAAAGCGCCCAGCAAACCTTTCTGAGGATTGAAGCGGTGGATGGTTGCCTTGCGCGTACCATCTGCACCTATGCCTGAAGCTTCCTTTTGTTTTTGTTCGGAAAATTCAAAGATTTCACCACCCTGTGACAGGCTTCTTAAAATAGGAAACAAGGTGTCGAATTTAATCGGTTTGGCCAAGTAAGGAGTAGTAACATTGGGATATTTGGCTGAAAACATAGCTACCGGAATACCGGGGTAGGCCTCTTTTGCTTTTTTCCAACTGGCGACACCCTGTTCGGTATCCGTGTCTACCAAAATCAAATCCGGTTGTTCTGCCGATTCGGCGGTCACGATTTCATAGTTGGTTGTGTTGTGCATTTTAAATGCCATACGGAAAACGGCTTCTTGTTGCTCGCCCATCTCTTGCAGCATAATCCGCACGGTTTTTACTTTCGGTAACGAATTGTCCATCATCGGCACTCTTTAAAAAGTATTTACTGTTTAGAATGTTGATTCACTCGGCGTAACAACCGGCTCATCGCCAAAACAACTTCCTCAGGCAGGCTTGCCACACGCTCGCGGAGCAGGCGTAAGAATTGTTCTAAACGGGACCAATCTTCCGCACGCTCGTAAAGGTCGAACAACATGATATACAGCTGGGATTCTTGTGGGTATTGCAATACTGCCTGCTCCAAAGTGCCGATGGCCTGATCCAATTGACCGTACATCAACAAGGATTCTACTTCTTTAATGGCTTCTTCGGCAGGTGAAGAATTTGCATTGATGAGGGAATCGTCTTTTTGTACCAGGTCACGGTATTTGGATTTCAGTTGCATGGAAGTTGGTTGTAAATAACCTCTTGCCAGTCCGATTTCACGAACTTTCTGTTCAGACGGCCCCCTTTCCAAGTCATCGAATACTTCGTGATACCCCAAGCTGTAACCCCAGCCCAGCATCCGTTCTTTTACCTGACGACCATATTGCCCCAATGTGTAATACAGTTTCCACAAGTGTTTTGCAAATTGATTGACTTCCTCGTTTTGATAATCCAGTTTCAAGGCATCGATAATCAGACTTGCAGGTTTGGTGGATTTTTGAATGGCTTTATTATATTGGCGCAAAGCGGTTTCATAATCTACTTTGCCCCTTAAAATCTTGGCGCTCTTTTCAGGCTTTACAAAACCGATAACAGCGCCCATTTCCTCTTCGGTTACGCTGTCCAAATCGGTATTGCGGCCGATAACGATAGGCGTGCGTTTATCTGCACCCGCGCTATTAATATGGGATGTATTTTCGGTGTTGATGGTCAGTACGGGAGCAGATACTGCCGATTGGATTTCTTCCAAGCTGGTTTTTTCACCGATCTGGCGCGAAACCTCCTGCATATTCCAGCCAAGGCGGCGTTCTGCAATAACACGCAGCTGCAGGTGGGTGGAATTGGCAAGCAACCCTGCTTTCACATATTCGGCCAGGCTTTCTTCAGGCAAAACATTGCCGTGCCGCTCCAAAGTGTCGGCCAACAAATCAATATCGCCTGTGCGCAGGTTTAATCCGATTAATTCGTGTACGAGTTTTTCAGGCGCGCCGTCAGCCAGTCCGTTCAGATAGCCGGCCAGAGAAGCGGCGGCTTTGCTTTCGTAGCCGAACTGTTTGTAAACCTGATACTCGGTTAGCGGATCGACTTCTTGAGCAGATACTGCTGCGGTTGACGTTTCGACTTGCCCTGCGCTATCCCAGCCCCAGTCGCTGTTTTCGGTTTCCGATACCGATTGGGAAACCTGGCTCATCCAATCCGTGCCATCGGCAGCGTGATCCCGACTCTCCAAGCGGCGGCCGGATTCAGACGGCCTGCCTGTTTTCTGCTTTTTTGCATTGCCCGCGCCCTGCTTGTAACGGACAATCAATAAAACGAGCAGAGCCGAAAGCATTACTATAATTAAAAGTGAATAATCCAAAGGATATCTCCCGATACGTGTTGCAGCCCGAACAAATTAATTCAAAACGGATTTCGGTTACGGCGGGCATACATAAAGTAATACTGTCCCCCTAAGTGCATTATAATAACATGATTTAACCGATTATTACATCAAAACGTATCAGCACGTCATTAATGTGGGTATTAATGCAACTCAAACCAAGCTATCGATTCCACATGCGCTGTTTGGGCAAACATATTTATTACTCCCGCTGCTTTGAAGCAGTAGCCTTTGCCGGCCAATACGGCAGCATCTCTGGCCAGTGTGGACGGATTGCAAGATACATAAACTATCCTCTTCGGTAAATAGGGCGCGTGTAAAGCCTGTGTAACGGCATAAGCACCGGCGCGGGGCGGGTCGAGCAGCATTTTATCGAAATATCCCCATTGTGTTACTGTGGCAGGCGTGGTTGCAAACAGATCCGTCTGGCGGAATTTTGCATTCGTGCAGCCGTTTAACGCCGCATTGCTGCGGGCGCGGCGCACCAGATAATCTGCTTCCTCTAGGCCGACAACCTCTGCGGCGCTTTTGGCTATGGGCAAGGTGAAATTGCCCAGTCCGCAAAACAAATCGGCCACGCGCTCGTTGGGCCGGGCATCCAGCAGCCGCAAGGCGCGCCCCACCATCAGTGCGTTCATCTCTGTGTTGATTTGGGTGAAGTCACCGGGGAGAAAAGGCATTTCCACATCAAATTCGGGCAGGCGGTAAGCCGGCTCCGGTGCGTTTTCGGGGCATAGCGGATAAGCTGCTTTTTTGCCGTGCTGTATCCATATCTGCCATTTTCCACCGCTTTGGTTGAGGTCGTCTGAAAACCTTTCGAGCAGCTTGCAGGCGGCTTGTTCGAGCGTTTCCTGCATACAGACATTCAAAACCGTCAGCTGTTCCCCAACGGCACACTCTATATAATTAACCCGTCCGTTTATCTTAACAAAATCCTGCATCAGCCTGTTCAGACCCGGCAGTATGGCAGAAACATGCATAGGCAAAACGGGGCAGCTTTCAATTGCCACGATATGATGACTTTGCTTTTCTCGAAAGCCCACGCGGACACGCCCCTGCTTATCGGCCGACACACTAAAGCGCACTCTGTGCCGGTATCCCCAGGTGCTGCCGTAAACCGGAGGCAGAATCTGCTCGGGGAAGACTTTGCCGATTCGTGATAATTGTTCTTCTAATATTCTTTGTTTAAAGGCAACTTGCGCGCGGGGTGAGGCATGTTGGAGCACGCAGCCGCCGCATGTATTAAAATAACAACACTTGGGTGCAACACGCTCTTCAGACGGCCTGATAATGCTGACCGCCTCTGCTTCGTCAAACTGTTTTTTGCTGCGGATAAGGCGGAACGCCACCCGCTCGTTAGGCAGCGCGCCTTTAATAAAAACCGTTTTGCCGTTAATGCGGGCAACGCCCCTGCCTTCATAATCTATCGAAAGCACATCGGCCGTATTATTGAATTCAATCACCTGCTTCATTTTTTAAGCCGTAAAATACGGGGTGCAACACCGCTCTCGGCGCACCATTAACCAAAAACGGTGTATTTTCTCACAAAAATCTGCGGATTACGGTATGATTCGCGCAGGTTTTACCCCATGAATCATAACAACACAGCTACTTTAACGATGAAAAAAATCAGTTTAGGCCTTATTGCCGCGTCTTTTTGCACTGCCGCAGCGGCCAACACCGCCAACACACCGGTTCCCGACCATCAGCCCGTGTCTGCAGGACAACACGTTGTGATAAATATTCCCCAACAGCGTTTGTTTCTTTATACCGATGGCAAATTAACCAAAGTTTATCCTGTTGCAGTAGGCAAAGCGGCTACACAGACCAATTTGGGCGACCACAAAATCGGTGCCAAAGCCTTCAACCCCACCTGGCATATTCCCAAAAGTATCCAGAAAGAGCGCAACGACGGTGTGAAAACCGTTCCGCCCGGCCCGAGCAATCCGCTGGGGCCGGTGTTTGTGCGCATGGGCGACCCCAAGCTCGGCTTGGGCATTCACGGCACCAATGCTCCGGCCAGCGTGCCCGGTGTGCGCAGCCACGGCTGTGTGCGCATGAAATCGCCCGATGCTTTGGAATTTGCCAAAACCATTACCAGCGGTTCGCCCGCTTCGGTTATCTATCAGATGGCCGCGTTGAACACCGATGCCAACAACAATCTTTGGCTGGCGGCCTACCGCGATCCCTATAACCAAAAAAACCTGAACACCGAGGCGTTGCGCAAAAGCATCGGCACTTGGGCGAAAGCGCACGGTAAAACGATTAACCCCAAGCGGGTGGACGCGGTTTTGAAAAACCGCACCGGCCAAATCAACTGTTTAACCTGCGCCAAAGGCGTGAAATTAAAGGGGTCGCTGCAATCGCTGGCATGGAACAGCGGCTCGGCCGCCCACACCAAGCCGAAAGCGGTACCGCTGCCTGTGCCGGTTCAAGACGAAGTGTTGCCGGCCGGTACGGAAATCGAAGTGGATGCGGGAACCGACAAACCCGTTTTCCGACCCGCTCCCGCTGCACCTGCTTCTGAGCCGGCCACCATAGCGCAACAGCCCCGGGAACCCGAAGCAGCCTACCGACCTGTGCGCCCGGCTCCCCAGCAGTATCGAAAATATCAGGAGCCGACAGATACCTTGTTTTAACTTCGACACGCCCTGCGGTTCCTATTCGGAAGGCCGTCTGAAAGTCTGTTTCAGACGGCTCTGTTTTATCATAGGGAAGAAAATGTCAGCCGGATTCGGGCGGCGGGTCGAAAGGCGGTATATAGCCCATCTCCTTCATTGCGGGATAAGGCAGCAAGCTGCGGACAGCGCGGACAACGGCAAGCCGCAGCAGTGCCATAACGGAAACGAAGGGGATTCACAGACAGCCCGTTTACGGGCGGCGGGCTGAAGAGCGGCGGCAACGGGTTGAAAACGGGTTGTTTTGATGCTTTTTAATTTTCTTGAGCCGTCTGAACCGTTTCAGACGGCCATTCGGTAGGGATGGTTTTCGAACAGGGCTTTCGGATGGTGCCGGTTGCCGGCTGCCGCAGCAGATCCGACTTCAAAGGGCTTACCTATGGCCGTGCAGAGGGGGTGTCGGAAATACGGAAAACGGTGCCAATCGGCATGCCCTGCAACCAAGCAATGCAGCAGGGGTAGCGCCGTATCTGTGTTGAAACTTCAGCCGGTATGCCTGCCATAGGCTTTTTGTGTTTTATCTGTTTTTGTTAGAATGCGGGCGGCGGCACCGCTTGCGGCCGTATTTTAAAACCCTGCAGCCGTTTCAGACGGCCGTGCGCACCACTTGGAGGCAGCCGTCTGAAACCGTTTGACCATGTATAAAATCATCCCCACTGTTCATGTTTTATCGAAGCTCGGCGTGTTGTTTTCCATATTGCTTTTGGTGCCGACCTCTGTATCGTATCTGTTTCTCGATGATGCCCTGCGTGCGTTTGGTTCGACTGCGCTGGTAACCATCATTGCTTCGTGTTCCATATGGCTGCTGACGCGGCAATACCACCGCGAATTGCGCGTGCGCGATGGTTTTACGCTGGTTTGTATGCTGTGGATGGGCTTTGCGCTGGTGGCGGCCGTGCCGTTTTATCTGTATTTCCCCCATATGAGCTACACCGATGCTCTGTTTGAGGCGATGTCGGGGCTGACCACCACCGGAGCAACCGTGATCACCAGTTTGGACACGCTGGCGCCCTCCGTCAACTTTTGGCGGCATATGCTCAACTGGTTGGGCGGCATGGGGATTATCGTATTGGCCGTGGCTGTTTTGCCCATGCTTGGCGTGGGCGGAACTCAGCTTTTCAAGGCTGAAATTCCGGGTATCGACAAAGACAGCAAAATGGCGCCGCGCATCTCCCAAGTGGCGAAAAAACTCTGGCTCACTTATGCCTGCGGCACCTGTGTGGTGTTTTTGGCACTGCATTGGGCGGGCATGGACTGGTTTGATGCTTTCTGCCATGCCATGTCCACCATTTCGTTGGGCGGCTTTTCCACCCATGATGCCAGCATCGCTTATTTCGATTCGCAAATCATTGAATGGATTGTGATGGCGGGCACATTATTTGGTGCTGTTAATTTTGTTACCCATTTTTCAGCTTTCGGCACCCGTTCTCCCCGCCGTTATTGGCAAGACGAAGAATTCCGTATTATCGTTGGCGCACTCTTTGCCAGCATTGCCGCAGTAAGCCTTTATTTGTGGCAAAAGCAATACTACCCTTCTTGGGGAGAGGCCTTGCGCTACACGGCTTTCAATTTTATTTCGGTGAGCCTCTCCAGCGGTTTCTCCAACACCGATTTCGGCTCCTGGCCGCTGATTACCACGCTGTGGATGTTTTTTCTGGCCAACACCCTGCCCAGCTCGGGTTCGATGGGCGGCGGCATTAAAAACGTGCGTGCCATCATTTTGGCCAAGTTCAGCCTGCGCGAAATGCTGCTGCTGCTCCATCCCAACGCTGTGCGCAACGTTAAGGTAAACGGGCGCACCATTCCCGAACGCACCGCACTCACCGTGATGGCTTTTATTTTTGTGTATTTTATGACTGTGGTGCTGTTTACCTTTCTCATGATGGTTGCAGGCATGGATTTTATTTCGGCCTTCGGCGCCGTTACCGCCTGCATCACCAACTCAGGTCCGGGGCTGGGCATGGTCGGCCCCGCATATAATTATGCGGCCTTAACCGATGTGCAGAAATGGCTGTGCACCGCCGTGATGTTGTTGGGCCGTTTGGAAATTTTTACCGTTTTGATTCTGTTTACCCCGCCTTATTGGAAAAAATAAAACCGGCCGGCGGTTTCAGACGGCCGGTATAGAAAAATCCGGCGTGGTTACCCTTTTCGTGGTTTGCCTGAAGACCCCTTTGGAGGTTTTGGGGGAGGGTGTCAAGAATGCCGAAGGGCAGGGGGCTGTTATCGAGAGAGCAGTCAAACATTACGAAACCATCGTTTCAGCAAAAATAAAACAAAAATAAAAGATGGCCGGCATAAAAAGTGTAAACAACCCAACCCTTTCCGGCATCTTAGGCCGTCTGAAAAACTTTTAATACTTCATTGCCGCCACATTTCGATCTGCTGTTTCTGCTGCATCATTTCTTTTCAAACAAAAAGATACCCGGGCAGAACCGGGTATGCCTGGAAGGTTCTGCCATGCCGGCGGATTGTATAAAAATTGTACAAAACCGGTATGGGCAAGCGGCGTAAAGGTATCCCCCATCCAAGCTATGCCCTGCGGCACCTGAGAATGCTGTGCCCCAGCCCCAAGCCGTCAAAGATTTCGACAACGGCAAGCCCGGCATCGGCCACGCAGCGGATCATGTCTTCCGAATGGTAGATTTTGCTGTTGCCGTTGGCCATGGCGGTGAAATACAGGCTGGTTTGGGTCAGACAATAGGCGGCGGTCTCGTATTGCTGTCTGTCCCAAAACGGTTCCATGATGTAGAGGTCGGTGCCTGCGCTCATGGCAGCGGCGGCGCGTTTGAGAATGCCGGTTACTTGGGCTTCGGAGAAACAGTCGAGAAACTGGCTCATCCAAACCGCATCGAAGCCTTGCGGAAACAGCACGTTATCGTCAAGCAGGTCGGCGGGGTGGCCGTGGATGCGTTCTGCGCCCGGGTGTCCTTTCACAGCCGCGCGCATCAGGCTCAGTTGCTGGGGCAGATCCATAACGGTTACTTCGACACTGCAGTTGCGGGCAACGCACTGCAAGGCCCAGCGGCCGGTGTTGCCGCCTACATCGAGCAGTTTTTTCACGGGGCGGGAAAAAACAATGTCTAAGGCTTGGGCAAAGGAGCTGTCGGAATAATAATGGTCGAAAGCCAGCCATTTTCTGCGGGCGTTTTCGGGCAGTTGCGAAAGGCCTTCGTAAATCGTTGTCCAGCCGCCGAACACTTTCAATCCTTCTGGTTTTCCGTTTAACAGCGCGGCCTCCAAATCAAACAAACCCTGATAGCAGACCTCCTGCACAAAATCCATATTGATGCGCGCCGTTTTGTCTTTCAGCAGAAACCAGCCGGCCTTGCTGATGGTGTAGCAGCCGTTTTGAAACAGCACGGTGCCGATAGAAAGCGAGGATTCGAGCAAAACTTGGGCGGCATAGCGGCTCAGGCCGGCGGTTTCGGCAATTTCGCCCAATTCGGCGCCGCCGGGGGAGTGGTGGAGATGTTCGAGTATGCCGGTTTTCACCATCAGCCGCGACACTTGGAAAGCAACGGGGCCGAAGGCGATTTCCTGCGCCAGCCGTTGCGCGGCGCCTGCACTCAGTTGCTCTTGGCTGTAACGTTGCGCCAAATCGGGAAATAGGTTCATGATGTTTCGGGGTTTATGTTTGAATGGAGGGTTGGTGCGAAATGCGGTGCCGGCCGCCATTATCATTACGGTAGGGCGTATCCGATATGGCGGCACACTGCATATAAAGGCCGTCTGAAACAGCCGCCCCTGTCGTGCCTGTGTTTCAGACGGCCAAACAGGGCGGTTTGGGCCTGCTTCAGCAATCAATAACGCCCGGGCACTACGCCCATGCGTTGTTTCAGCGAAGTTTGCGGCCCGTTAAACAGTGAGGCATAGTAGGTGGCGTTGGCCATTACTTTTTTTACATAGTCGCGGGTTTCGGTGAAGGGAATGGTTTCTGCGTAAATTGCGCCTTCCAGCGGGGCGGAATCCTGCCATCTGCGGGCACGGCCGGGGCCGGCGTTGTAGCCCGCCGTTGCCATCACTTCGTTGTTTTGCAGGCGGCGTTTGGCATCGGCCATATACCAAGTGCCCATACGGATATTGCCGTCCATGGTGTAAAGCTCGCTGCTGTCCATGCCGATTTTGGCGGCGATTTCGCGGGCGGTGGCGGGCATCACCTGCATCAGCCCTTGTGCACCCACGCTGGACTGCGCGCCCAGCATAAAGCGGCTTTCTTGGCGGATCAGCCCATACACCCATGCGGGATCCACTCCCGCCTGATCGGCGTAGCGCACGGTAGTGTCTTTAAACGGCGAAATATAGCGCAGGTTGTAGTTGAGCTTGGTGTTGGTGCGCTCGGCGCTGTTGACGGCCATTTCGTAAAACTGGTTGTCGTATGCCAGTTGTGCGGCGGCGAGCAGCAAGTCTTCACCGGCACCCCTGGTGGCATAACGCCATTCGGCCTGCGACTGGCGGCGCATTTTCCAGTCGCCGCTGCTTTGGCTGGCTTTAAACAGGGTAAGGGCGCGGTCGATGGCACCGTCTTCGGCCAAATGTCTGACATCGCTTTTCGAAACTTCGCCCACATTGTTGCGGGTGCTGACACGCCGTCCCAACTCTTCGCCAGCCATCAAGGCATAAAAATTGCGGCCGCTGGCGGCAGCTTTTTCATACAAAGGCACCGCTTGGCTGCGGTTGCCTTGTGCGGCGTAGCTGCGGGCGAGCCAGTATTGCCAGGCCGGATCATTTTGCAGTTTGGCCGGCATGGCGGTGATGATGCCGGCCAACTCGTTCCAGCGTTGCAGGCGCAGGGCGGCGCGGGCATACCATTCAAACTGTTCGTTGCTCAGTTGGCTGCGGTCGGCGCGGCTGAAATAATTTAACGCCGCAGCCATGTTTTGGCTTTGCGCCTGCATATGGCCGAGCACGCCCCAAGCAAAGCCGGCCTGCTCGCGGCTCAGGCTGGCCTGCATATTTTCGAGCGTGTGGGCCGATGCGGTGCTTTTTTTGGCAGTGTTGCCGATTACGCTGATCAGGCTGTATTCCTGTGCGCCCTGCCCCCCGCTTTCAAACGGGCTGCCGAGGGCGGCGGCCAGATTGCGGGCATCGGTGAGCTGGTTGTTGCTGATCAGGCCGCGCACGCGCCGCCAAGCGTCTTTCTGATTCAGACGGCCTGAAGCGGCGGCGGCCTCCACCAGGCGGGTGCAGCCTTGCGGCAGGCGGTTGATTTCTTTAACCAGCTCGGCGGCAGATGCGGTGTGGTTGCCGCTGCCCAATTCGGCGTAGCATTGCACTTCCTGCGCGCGGCCGGCCGGGTCGAGTTTGGCGTATTGTTGGTTGAACTGTGCCCATTGGCCGCGTCTGCCCAGGCTCTTGAGCCATTCGTTGCGCACGTCTTCCGCCATTGCGCTTTCGCCGGCCTGGCTGAGAAATTGGGCAGGCAGGGTGTTGTCGTCTTGTTTGGCGGCGGCCAGTGCGCTTTGATAGAGGCTGTAATCGGCCAGCACTTTGGCCGGGGCTTCGGCGGCGCGTGCGGAAGGGCGCGGCATGTCGCTGCGTTTCACCGGCTCGACAGGTTGCTCGTGTGAGGAGCAGGCGGCCAGTATGGCGGCGGCCAGCGCGGTTAAAGTGAATGTGAGCGTGCGTTGCAAGGTCATGATTCGGCCTTTCGTTGGTATGCTTTCGGGGAGGGCTGATTTTAAATGATTTGGGTGCGGGTTTGAAATCCGGCGGCAGTATTTACATTTCATGCGGCTTCTGCCATACGGTCCGCTTGCCGGTAAAGGTTTTCAGACGGCCGGTATTGTGTGCAGGCCGTCTGAAAACGGGGCGCAAGGTGTATTCCGGTATTTTGCCGCGCAAAACCGTTACCGGCGATGTCTCTGAAGTCGGGCTGCCGGTTATTCGAACCCGGGTTTGAGTTTGTCGCTGGCGGCCAGTGCGCTTGATACGGCCTCCCGGTTTTGCTGCTCCCGCTGCCGCTCCAGGCAGTTTTGCACATAATCCAAATGGCGGCATGCGGCCTGGGAGGCTGCGGCGGCATTCTGCTGCGCGATGGCGGTAAAAATGGCTTCGTGCTGCGCCATCAGTTGCGCATACATATCGGGCATGCCGAACATATTGCCCAGATTGCGTTTGGTTTGACCGGTGAGCAGGCGCAGCAGGCCGTCTGAAAGGCGGGTGAATAAAATATTGTGTGCGGCTTCGGCTACGGCCTGGTGAAATGCCGCATCGGCAGCAGATTGCCGGTCCAGATTGTTTTGGGCGTAGGCTTCGCGCAGCTTGGCCAGCCAGCTTTCCATGCGCGCCAAGTCGGCTTCGGTGCGGCGTTGGGCAGCAAGGGCGGTCAGCATCCCTTCGATGCCGCGGCGGAAATCGAGCACTTCGCTTTCCATGTTTTCGTGTGCGTCAATCAAATCTTCCCAGCCGTAATGGAAGGTTTCTTCAACATTGCCAGAAACATAGTTTCCATCGCCCTGCCGCGTATTCAGCAGGCCGCGGGTTGCCAGTATGTGCAGCGCGGTGCGCAATGATTGGCGCGATACGCCGAACTCTTCGGCCAAACGGCGTTCGGGCGGAAGTTTGCAGCCGATAGGGTACACGTTTTGTAAAATCCGCTCCTCCAAAACAGAGGCAATCTGCATGCCGATGGCGGGTTGTTTGATATTGGCGGCGGTTTTGTCGGGCATAATTCATACCTTAATCAATTTTCTTCATTCCGTTTTTTAACGGCAGCCAATCCAAGACGCTCGGGGCTTGCTTGACCATTTATTTATTATTGAATACCCGCGCGCAGGGAAAGGCCGGATAAAGCGCGAAATGATTGTACCGTAATCTTTTCGCTGCCTGCTTGAAAATCAGCAACCCGTTGCCTGATTTATTTTTTTCGGCAGCACTTGACCGGTTACACGTCATTACGTAAAGTAAGGTTAGTTTAACAAAATTGGTCTGACCAATAAACCAATGATGAACCAAACCAACCCTACCCCTGTTTACGGCAGCAAACCTGCCGATGTGTATTTTTTCGGCACCTGCCTTTTGGATATTTTCATGCCCGAAGCCGGCATGGATGCGATTACGCTGCTCGAGCAGCAGGGCGTGCGCGTGCATTTTCCGATGGAACAAAGCTGTTGCGGCCAGCCGGCGTTTTCTTCCGGCCACCCCAAAGATTCGTTTGAAGTGGCCAAAGCGCAGCTGGATTTGTTTCCCAACCCGTGGCCGGTGGTGGTGCCCTCCGGCTCGTGCAGCGGCATGATGAAACACCAATGGCCGCTGATGTTTAAAGACAGCGTTTACGAGCGGCTGGCCAACGATGTGTCCGAGCGCGTGGTGGAATTTACCCATTTTCTGCTGGCCATCGGCTACGAGCCGCAAGACAAGGGCGGTGCCGTCAAAGTGGCGGTGCACACTTCCTGCGCGGCGCGGCGCGAAATGGGCGTGCATCTTTCGGGCTGGGCGCTGGTAGACAAACTTGCCAATGTGGAGCGGGTGGTGCACGACCACGAAAGCGAATGCTGCGGTTTCGGCGGCACATTTTCGGTGAAGCATCCCGATATTTCCGGCGCGATGGTCAGCGACAAAGTGGCCGCGCTCAAAGACACGCAGGCGGTGGAAATTGTGAGTGCCGATGCGGGCTGCATGCTCAATATCGGCGGCAAAATCGCCAAAGACGAACCCGGCATGCCCAAGCCCAAACACATTGCCACGTTTTTGCTCGAACGCACGGGAGGCAAAGCATGAGCGCACGCGAAAATATTTTGGCCAAACTGCGCCTTGCGGCCGCCGTGCCGATGAAAGAGCCTGAAACGGCGGCTTACTATCAGGAAATGACCCCGCATTGGGAAAGCGAAGCAGGCCGTCTGAAACATTGGGCGGCCGCCATGCGGGCGGTAAAAACCGAAATCCATTGGGTGCGCGCCGGCAATTGGCCGCAGATGCTGGTGAAGGTGGTGCAGGAAAAAGGCCTGCGCAACATTCTGCTGCCGCTGCAAACCGAACACGGCCGCCTGGCCGCCGCTGCCGCAGAAGCCGCCGGCATCGAAGTGAAAGCCTTCGAGCGGCCGATCGAAGATTGGAAAGACGAATTTTTTGCCGACATCGATGCCGGTTTTACCGATGCACACTGCGGTATCGCCCATACCGGCACGCTGGTGTTGCGGCCGTCTGAAAGCCAGCCGCGCAGCCAAAGCCTGGTGCCGCCCGTGCATATCTGTCTGTTTGATGCGGTCAAAATGTATAACGATTTTTACAGCGCCATGCAGGGTGAAAACATGGCCGCCGGCATGCCCACCAACGTAGTGTTGGTGTCCGGCCCCTCGAAAACCGCCGATATCCAGCTCACGCTGGCCTACGGTGCGCACGGCCCTCGCGATATGGTGGTGCTGGCGGTGCTGCCCGAGCATATCGCCGAAGCAGATTTGGCCGGCTGACCGGGCTTCCCCGACAAACCACACGATATTTTTCAGACGGCTCCAACCACCCGGGCAGGCCGTCTGAAACAGGCAAAAGAACACTATGAACACGCAAACGATTCATTTCCACCCCAAGCCGGAAACCTTCAAGCAAAACGCTGTGGGCGCGCTGGCCGATGCCCCGTTGCGCAAAAGCCTGCGCACCGCCATGGATATGCTGATGACCCGCCGCAAAGGCGTGTTGTCCGATGATCACGAGCTTCAGGCACTGCGCACCCTGTGCGAACACATCCGCCAACGTTCGCTCTCCCGGCTGCCTGAGCTCTTGGAAGAGTTGGAGGCCAACCTGACCCGTTTGGGCGTAAAAGTGCATTGGGCGGAAACCCCCGATGAAGCCTGCCGCATCATCCACGGCATTGTGGCGCAAAAAAACGGCCGCCTGATGGTGAAAGGCAAGTCGATGGTGAGCGAAGAAATCGAACTGAACCACTATCTCGAAGAAAAAGGCATCAGCGCAATCGAAAGCGACTTGGGCGAATACATCGTACAGATGGCCGGTGAAAAGCCCACCCACATCGTGATGCCCGCCATCCACAAAACCAAGCAGCAGGTGAGCGAACTCTTCCACAACCACCTTCACACCGCGCCCACCGATGATGTGGACGAGCTCACCGGCATCGCCCGCCGCGCCCTGCGCGATATTTACCGTACGGCCGATGTCGGCCTCTCGGGCGTGAACTTTGCCGTGGCCGAAACCGGAACCCTGTGTTTGGTGGAAAACGAAGGCAACGGCCGTTTGACCACCACCGTGCCGCCCGTGCACATCGCCATCACCGGCATCGAAAAAGTGGTGGCGAAGCTCTCGGATATTCCGCCGCTTTACAGCCTGTTGCCGCGCAGCGCCATCGGCCAGCCGATTACCACCTATTTCAATATGATTACCGGCCCGCGCCGGAGTGCCGAACTTGACGGCCCGCAGGAAATGCACCTGGTGCTGCTCGATAACGGCCGCAGCCAAGCCTATGCCGACAAACAAATGCGCCAAACCCTGCAGTGTATCCGTTGCGGCGCGTGCATGAACCACTGCCCGGTTTATACCCGCATCGGCGGCGCGGCCTACGGCACCACTTATCCCGGCCCCATCGGCGAAATCATCTCGCCGCACCTGATGGGTTTGGAATCCACCAAAGATTTGCCCACTGCTTCTTCATTGTGCGGCGCGTGTGCCGAAGTCTGCCCCGTGCGGATTCCGATTCCCGATTTGCTGATACGCCTGCGCGAAGAAGCGCAACGCGCACCCGGTGAAAAAGTCGCCCATCCCATGCGCGGGCAGGGCGCATCGCACAATTTGGGCGAACAGCTCGCCTGGCGCACGTTTAACGGCATTTTCGGCCGGCGCAAAGCATACCGCACATTCGGCTGGGCTGCGGCCAGACTACGCTCGCTTACCCCGTCCAAACAGTTGGGCTGGACACAGCACCGTGTGCCGTTGAAACCGGCCGCCAAAACCCTGCATCAGTTAGTGGCCGAAAAATTCGGCAAATAAATTTTCAGACGGCCTGCCAACCTTATGGCCGGCCGTCTGAAAAAAACGTTCCGGAAAACCAGTGGTTTTTCGGGCAGCACACCGCACACCGCCTTCCATCCATTCGGGCGGCATGAGGGATAACAACATCTGTGATTTCGGAGATTGATTAATGGATACTTGGGTTCAAAACTATACGGCAGTAGGCGACAGCCTGGCGCTGACTGCCGCAGCAGCGCTGTTGCCGATTATTTTCTTTTTCGTTGCCTTAACCATTTTGAAAATGAAAGGTTATTTGGCCGGCTTTTTCACGCTGCTGATTTCTATTTTGGTCGCCATATTTGCCTACGGTATGCCGGCAGGCATGGCGGTTTCGTCTGCCCTGTTTGGTTTTGCCTATGGCTTGTGGCCGATTGCGTGGATTATCATTACTGCCGTATTTTTATACAAAATCACTGTAAAAACCGGCCAGTTCGACATTATCCGTTCGTCTGTTATTTCTATCACCGAAGACCAGCGTTTGCAGATGCTGCTGGTGGGCTTCTCGTTTGGTGCCTTCTTGGAAGGCGCGGCCGGTTTTGGTGCGCCGGTGGCGATTACTGCCGCTCTGCTGGTCGGCTTGGGTTTTAACCCCCTGTATGCCGCCGGTTTGTGCCTGATCGCCAACACCGCGCCGGTTGCTTTCGGCGCGATGGGTATCCCGATTATTGTGGCAGGCCAAGTATCCGGTTTGGATGCTTTCCACATCGGCCAAGTGGCCGGCCGCCAACTGCCGATTTTATCGATTATCGTGCCGTTTTGGCTGGTGGCGATGATGGACGGTGTACGCGGTATCAAACAAACCTACCCGGCTATTTTGGTGGCAGGCGTATCGTTTGCCGTTACCCAATTTATTACGGCCAACTTCATCGGCCCCGAGCTTCCCGATGTAACTTCTGCGTTGGTGAGCTTGATTTGCCTGTCGTTGTTTCTGAAAAAATGGCAGCCGTCTGAAATTTTCACTTTCCAAGGCATGAAAAAACCGGAAGCCCGCAAAGGATCGGAATACACTACCGGCCAAATCATCAAGGCATGGTCTCCTTTCGGTATTTTGACTGTGTTTGTGAGCCTGTGGACGATGAAGTCATTGAAAACTTTCTTAGACAGCTTCAGCCTGATTAAAATCGAATGGCCGGGCCTGCACAATCTGGTGATGAAAGCCGCCCCGATTGTTGCCGAACCCAGCCCTTATGAGGCCGTTTACAAACTGAACCTGTTGAGTGCGGTGGGCACCTCTATTCTGTTGGCCGCCATCGTAACCATTATCCTGCTGAAAATGAAACCTGCCGAAGCAGTAAAAACATTCGGCGAAACCTTATATGAATTGCGTTTCTCTATTCTTTCCATCGGTTTGGTATTGGGTTTTGCCTTTGTGGCCAACTATTCCGGCCTGTCTTCTACGCTGGCATTGGTGTTGGCCGGCACCGGCGCGGCATTCCCGTTCTTTTCGCCGTTCCTGGGCTGGTTGGGCGTGTTTTTAACCGGTTCGGACACTTCCGCCAACGCTTTGTTCGGTTCGCTGCAAGCCAGCACCGCCAACCAAATCGGCATTACTCCCGAACTGGCGGTGGCTGCCAATACTACAGGCGGCGTTACCGGTAAAATGATTTCCCCCCAATCCATTGCCGTTGCTTGTGCAGCCGTGGGCTTGCAGGGCAAAGAGTCCGACCTGTTCCGCTTTACCGTGAAACACAGTATCGTTTTCTGCACCTTTGTCGGCATCCTAACCGTTTTACAGGCATATGTATTGCCGTGGACACTGATTTTCTTTAATAAATAATCTTTGCCCAAAATACACTTAAGTTGGCAAAATCGCTGAAAGCCACATACAGGGTTTTCAGCGATTTCTTGTTATATAAGCATAAAAATACCTGCTGTGCCGTTAAAACATCTGAATCAATACGGCAGCAAAATGGTCTGCAAATAAATTTCTGGGTGTGGTATATGGTACAACCCAACCTAATTTCCCCCTTTTCTCCCGCTTTTACAGGGAACCCGCTTCATTTTTGATATAGGAAGCAAGGCAGTGCGGAATACGCGTTGGCGGCTTACGAAAAACTTTTCTCTTTAAGCACGGCTCCGCAATGCCATACGGAAATTGCGAACGGATTGAAACGGGAAATGGGTTTTTTCAGATTTGAAACCGTTACTGACCGGGCAGCCTGTTTGTGTTTTATGATACCGCCCGTTGTATTAAGTTTACAAAATTATAAAGTTTGTTACGTTTGTCATATAATTTAAATTTCTTTTTTTTGGCGTTTTCTTTTGTTTTTTTAAAATTGCTTTTGTGTTTTTTTTGTTATTTGGATTTTTGTGGGTGAAAATTTCATTTATTGGTTTAATTTGAGATGGCGCTTGGTGGGCGGTGGAAAGCCGCTCCCTGCTTTTTAATGATTAATATTGATATAAGCTATTGTTCAGGATACGATATACTCCAACTGCTTAGTTTGGGAATGTTTGCAAAGTAGGTTGATAACTGATTGAACGGCAGAATGCCTGCTATTATTTGAAATTGAATATTTTGATTAACCAACAGAATAACAGAATATGCTGAGTGCCATTATTGTTGAAGATGAAGTATTAGCGGCAGAGCGTTTGCGGGTTCTGCTGGAAGAGTGCAATGTTGTTTTGCTGAAGATTTTCCATCATGCCCAGCCTGCCTTGGATTGGTTGGGGGTTCATGAAGTGGACATTGTATTTGCCGATATCGGGCTGCCCGAAATTACCGGGTTGGATTTTGTCGAGCGAATCAAGCGGGTGGCGAAAAAACAGCCCGAAATTATTTTTACTACAGCATACGAAGAACATGCCTTGCGTGCTTTTGAGCTGGCTGCTGCCGATTACCTGCTCAAGCCGATTAAGGTTTCGCGCCTGCAAACGGCATTGGAGCGTTTGAATGAGAAACACCGTGAAAAAGCCGATGATTTCACCCATTTCAAAGTGTTCAACCGCAACCGTATGGTAGAAATTCCGTGGCAGCAGGTGCGCTATCTGTTGGCCGAGCATAAAACGGTATTTTTATTTACCGGCGACGGTCAAAGCTACGAGTTGCCGAAAACGCTGGTTTATTGGGAAGAGTTGTTGGGCGAAAAGATTATCCGTATCCACCGTAATGCATTGGTGTTCCGCCACACCTTGGATTGTTTGATCCGCTTGGACGGCGGAGAAGAGGATGACAGCAACGCCACTTGGGGAGCGCGCATTTTAGATGTGGAGAAACCTTTGGCGGTCAGCCGCCGCCAGTTGGCCGCTATCCGCAAAATTCTGCGGAAAAGCTGAAATCAGGTTTGGATGCGAACTGCTCCGTATCCTCTGTATCGGCATAGGCCATTAAAACCGGCACCAAGCGGCGGATTGCAGGCGGCATGTGCGGTATAACAAGGAAAGCCGAAGCCGTAATGATTTTAAAGCGGAGGCTGTTAAACCGGGGTATCCCCGGAGCGGTATATGGTTGTTGGTAGAGAGGCCGTCTGAATATTTTCAGACGGCCTCTTGATATATTGCACTCTATTTTCCAATCTTCAAAATTTTTAAATTCCATTGCTTTGAAAATGGGGCGTTTTGGTATTCTCTTTTGACCTTCTCTTTTGTTGTGTTAAATATCGTGCAAAACTGAGCCAGGGAAACGGGGAGTTGTGCTCCAAAATTGAGCCACTCTCCGTTTGTTATAAACTGCTCCGCTTTATCACACAGCGGAGCCCAACCTGGATGTTATGCATG
>NZ_JADGLG010000198.1:0-389 GCF_015235335.1 Neisseria sp. 19428wB4_WF04 | reverse complement strand
GACTGTTGAAGGGGAGAAATAGAACGAGTGAAACTCGTGTCAAACAGTCTAGAAATAGACTGTTGAAGGTGGGAAATAAAGCGAGTGAAACTCGTGTCAAACACTCTCGTATCTTATGTACAGACGATAAAAAGAGCCGATTGGCTCTTTTTACGCGTTTGCTTCCTTGTTTGCGAATTGACTGTTGTAGAGGTCGTAGTAAAAACCTTTCGCAGCTAGGAGGCTCTGATGAGTTCCTTGCTCGATAATTTGCCCCTCTTTCAAGACCAAAATCTTATCCGCTTCTTGAATCGTGGATAGGCGGTGAGCAATGACAAAGCTGGTCCGACCCTTCATCAAATTCTTCATCGCTTTTTGAATCAAGAGTTCCAACCGAGTATCAACCGAGC
>NZ_JADGLG010000197.1:0-390 GCF_015235335.1 Neisseria sp. 19428wB4_WF04 | reverse complement strand
GCCCAGCCCCAAATTGGAAACGATAACGGTCGATATCCGCACCAACGAATACACCGGCGAAGAGCGCTATGCCCAACGCACCGGCATCCGCATCAACGGCACCTTTGTGGCACCCAACGCCGGCTTCAATGCCAATCAGGGCAAAGCCATGCTCAGCCGCATGGCGCGGGTGGCCGCCGAAAAAGCCCGGGCCGTCCACCCCGACATCGCCCGCACCGCCATGAAAGAGCTGGCGGCAGACAAACGTTTTAAAAACAGCCTACCCAAAGCCGTGCTGGCTTGGGTGTTGGATTTACTGAAAGGGTAAAGATGGCAGAGTTGGACTTAAGCCGGGATATTTATCGGGCGGCCTACACTATTGAAGACAGTGTGGATGTGGAAAGAAATTTA
>NZ_JADGLG010000196.1:0-391 GCF_015235335.1 Neisseria sp. 19428wB4_WF04 | reverse complement strand
GGTCATGCCGCCGATGCCCAGGTCCAGCGACCGCTCCGCCAGCGCGGCAGCCGGGCCGTCGTGAGAGAAGGAAGGGGAGGAAGATGAATCAGCCATGCCGGCACGTTAACCCCTGACATCATGGCAAGGTCAAGGCCCTGGCATCGCACGGCCGGCGCTTGACTCTGCCACCATGTCAGGGTTCATGATCCCGACATCCCATCACCGGCATTTGTCTGAAAAGGAGCCCGCCATGCAACACAGCTTCCAAGTCCAGGGCATGACCTGCGGCCACTGCGAGCGCGCCGTCGTGCACGCCGTCCGCCAGGTCGACACCGACGCCACCGTGCAGGTCGACCTGCCCACCGGCCGCGTCGTGGTGGACAGCGACCGCCCCCGCGAGGCGCTGGCC
>NZ_JADGLG010000195.1:0-391 GCF_015235335.1 Neisseria sp. 19428wB4_WF04 | reverse complement strand
CCTGTAAAAATCGTAGAAATGCAAAGTGAAGCAGGTGCTGCAGGTAGTGTGCATGGATCTTTACAGGCTGGAGCTTTAACTACAACTTATACAGCTTCTCAAGGATTACTCCTTAAAATTCCAAATATGTATAAAATAGCAGGTCAATTGCTCCCCTGTGTAATCCATGTAGCAGCGCGTTCTTTGGCTGCTCAAGCTTTGTCTATCTTTGGCGATCATCAAGATATTTATGCGGCAAGACAAATTGGTTTTGCTATGCTTTGTTCGCATTCTGTGCAAGAAACCATGGACTTAGCTGGTGTAGCACATTTAGCTGCAATTAAGGGAAGAGTGCCATTTTTACATTTTTTTGATGGTTTTAGAACAAGCCATGAAATTCAAAAAGTTGAAG
>NZ_JADGLG010000194.1:0-394 GCF_015235335.1 Neisseria sp. 19428wB4_WF04 | reverse complement strand
GTCTTGGCAATGGTGGAAGAGTCCAAAAACAGTCCTTACCTAGAAGGTTTAGATTTAGAAAGTTAGGAGAAAAAACATGAAACATATTCCAAATTTACAAGTTGCCCTTGACCATTCAGACTTGCAGGGAGCGATTAAAGCAGCTGTTTCCGTTGGTCATGAAGTGGATGTTATCGAGGCAGGTACCGTTTGTTTGCTTCAAGTTGGTAGCGAATTGGTAGAAGTGCTACGTAGCCTCTTCCAAGACAAAATTATCGTTGCAGATACCAAGTGTGCGGATGCGGGTGGTACTGTGGCTAAAAACAATGCTGTTCGTGGTGCGGACTGGATGACTTGTATTTGTTCAGCAACTATTCCAACTATGGCAGCTGCTTTGAAGGCTATCAAGGAAGTG
>NZ_JADGLG010000193.1:0-394 GCF_015235335.1 Neisseria sp. 19428wB4_WF04 | reverse complement strand
CCAAGAAGGGAGCTGGCAATCGAAAGGACCCCGCTCCCAGTTCCTACATCAAGAACACGCTCACCACCTCGCAACACCTGCTCTAGAGCAAATAAACTCATCTTCGTCGTCGGATGCGTCCCTGTCCCAAAAGCCATACCTGGATCCAAACGAATTATCTTCTCACCTGCTGTCGCTTCATAGTCCGTCCAAGACGGCACAATGGTCAAATCGTGGGTAATCCGCGCTACCTCATAGTATTTCTTCCAATTATCCGCCCAGTCTTCCTCTTTCAAAATCTGGTCCTCCAGACGAACTGTTCTGGGATCCAAAAAGTCACTGACCTTTTCTAAACGTGCCAACAGCATTGCTTTAACATCTGCTATACATATATTTTCCGGGTAATACGTAATAA
>NZ_JADGLG010000192.1:0-395 GCF_015235335.1 Neisseria sp. 19428wB4_WF04 | reverse complement strand
CTGCAACGGTATCAAAAACTGGTTTACCTAAATGAGTTTGTCCACCTTTATGAGGGGTGACACCTCCAACTATATTTGTACCATAAGCCATGCATTGCTCAGCGTGAAAAGTTGCTTCTTTACCCGTAAAACCTTGAACTATTACTTTTGTATTTTTATTAACCAATATACTCATTTTCCATCCTTATCCTACTAAACTTTTTACAAGCTCTGCACCGTTTTTAAGATTGGTTGCTGCTTTGATATTTTTAAGATTTGAATTATCTAAAATTGTCTTTGCTTCTGCTGCGTTAGTACCATCAAGACGCACTACAATTGGAATATTTACCTCAACATTCTTAGTAGCTTCTAAAATTCCATTTGCTATCCTATCACAACGAACAATACCACCAAAG
>NZ_JADGLG010000191.1:0-396 GCF_015235335.1 Neisseria sp. 19428wB4_WF04 | reverse complement strand
GCGCATGTCCAGACCCCACGTGCGCCTGCTCGGCCAAGGCATCCGGTACCTGACCACCCTGCGCGGCGGAGGCTCCGCCTTCCCCGGCCTCGTGATGGAGCGGCTGCACCCCGGGTTCGTGGCCGAGGAGCTCGCGAAGCTGCCGCACGGCGTGGTGCTCATCAGCGGCACCAACGGCAAGACGACCACCGCGCGCCTCATCGCGCACCTGTTCTCCGCCCAGGGCCTGCGCGTGGGCATGACGAATACCGACGGCGTGTACGTGAACGGCCGCCAGATCGACAGCGGCGACTGCTCCGGCCCGCGCAGCGCGCGCAACGTGCTGCTGCACCCCGAAGTGGACGCGGCCGTGTTCGAGACCGCGCGCGGCGGCATCCTGCGCGAAGGCCTGGGCTT
>NZ_JADGLG010000190.1:0-397 GCF_015235335.1 Neisseria sp. 19428wB4_WF04 | reverse complement strand
GTTTTTTCTTTTAGTTTTAGCCATTGATAAATGGTGTTGCGTGAGATTTGGAAAACAGCAGATGCTTCAGAAATACTACCAGTTTTGTCACAGTATGCGAGGACTTTTTTACGAAAATCTAGTGAATATGCCATAAAAACATGATATCACAAATGTACTGTTTTTACTTCATTTTACTATACAAACGTCATACCTGTCAAAAAGCAGGTCATCCTCCATAAATACGATGAAAAGCACCATAAAACATGAAGTCAGAGAGCCACTTCCTTTATTTAAGTATGTTTATATATACGCCTGTTTTAAAGCAGAATGACTAGAGCCAAAAAATCCGCAACTGCGGATTTTTTTATTCTTCTTCTAACCCAGGCAAGTCAATTTCGATATCTTCTGTCGTAAC
>NZ_JADGLG010000189.1:0-400 GCF_015235335.1 Neisseria sp. 19428wB4_WF04 | reverse complement strand
GGTAATACGGTTATCCACAGAATCAGGGGATAACGCAGGAAAGAACATGTGAGCAAAAGGCCAGCAAAAGGCCAGGAACCGTAAAAAGGCCGCGTTGCTGGCGTTTTTCCATAGGCTCCGCCCCCCTGACGAGCATCACAAAAATCGACGCTCAAGTCAGAGGTGGCGAAACCGGACAGGACTATAAAGATACCAGGCGTTTCCCCCTGGAAGCTCCCTCGTGCGCTCTCCTGTTCCGACCCTGCCGCTTACCGGATACCTGTCCGCCTTTCTCCCTTCGGGAAGCGTGGCGCTTTCTCATAGCTCACGCTGTAGGTATCTCAGTTCGGTGTAGGTCGTTCGCTCCAAGCTGGGCTGTGTGCACGAACCCCCCGTTCAGCCCGACCGCTGCGCCTTATCC
>NZ_JADGLG010000018.1:0-40664 GCF_015235335.1 Neisseria sp. 19428wB4_WF04 | reverse complement strand
TGGAGCGTCTGACTTATTGCTGCGATATTTTTGAGACGGGCAATGATTCTTACCGGATGAAACACCGCTCATAGGGTGGCTCAATTTTAGACCACAACTGTGGCTCAGTTTTGGAATGGAATTGACATTGTTGTTTGACGAAACTTGAAAATATCCGTTTCCGCTTTATTTCGCCAATTCGTTGTCGATTTCCCGGCGCAGGGCGGCGAAGTCGGGCTCGCCGACAAAGGTTTTCAGCAGCTCGCCTTGTTTATTGATAAAAAACGAAGTGGGTGCAACTTTTACGCCGAAGGCTTGGCCGGTTTTGCCTTCTGCATCATACATCACGGTAAACGGCAGCCGGCGCTCGGCAGCATAGTTTCTAACGCTTTCCAAAGGGTCGTAGGGCAGGGAAACGGCGATAATCTGGAAATCTTTGTTTTTATAATCGTTGGCCGTCTGAACCAGCTTGGGCATTTCGCTGACGCAGCCGGGGCATGAAGGGTACCAAAAGTTAACCAAGGTTACTTTGCCCGGCAGATCGGCATTGCTGATGGTTTTGCCGCTTAAATCAGGCAGGGAAAAGGCGGGAACGGGGCGGTTTTGCGGCCAAAGAATGAAAGCAAGCAGTGCCGCCACGATTAGGGCGGCTGCGGCGGTGAGGGTTTTTTTCATCAGAGCTTCCTTAAAGGGTGGGTTTGGGGCAGGCGGCAGTACAGTCGGAACGGCTGCGCCGGATTTCTGTTGCGGTGTAGTGCCTTTACCCACAGAGAGCGGTTCCGCAGCCCGGGGCGGCAGAGCCGGCTCCATACCATCTGTGCTGCCTGTATTGTGCCGTATGTCGGGAATGAAGTGAATCCTAAAGTGTATGCGGTGCATTTTCCATCGGAGCTGTGCCGGTAAGGGTAGCGGGCAGGTATATTTCCGATGCCGGGCGGCAGGCCGGAGGCGGTAAAGGTAAAACAGTATGGCGGGTGCAGCGATGCTGCTGCGGAAATTAAATGGTTTTGTTATCTGCACAGGCTTGGGCGGCGGGTTGTCGGTAAAGTTGCCGGGACAGCAGGGCAGCAAACTCAAACGGCAAGTCGGCCGCAGCGCCGCTTTCGGCGCAAACCGATGCCAGCGTAACGGCGGCTTGGGCGGCCGCCCGGCCGTTTTCGGCGCAGCGGGCGGTTTGCTCGAGCATCACTCTGCGTTCGGATGCGGCGCGTACGCGGGTGTCCACGGCCAGCGTTTGCCCTTCGCGGGCAGCGCGCAGATAGCGTATATCGATACGGGCAACCACCAGTATGATGCCCTCAGGCAGGGGCAGCAGGCGGTGCTGCCCGAAAAAATTCCAACGCGCTTCCTCAAAAAATTCGAGATAGCGCGCATTGTTCACATGGCCGTAGCCATCGAGATGATAGTTGCGTATGGGTATTCGGGTCATGGCAGAGGCCGTCTGAAATTCAATTGAGGGTGATGGGCTGGAAAATTTCTCGCCCCAGCGGCTCCTGCTCCAAATCGGTGAGTACGGTGGAGAGTTGGATGTCGAACCATTCATTGAAAATGCCGGAATCCAAATCGGGCCACAGGCTTTCGTCTTCACACCAGTCGGCCAGTTCGGCAGCGAAAAGCTGCTCGTGGCGGTTTTCGATTTCGTCCCACACTTCATCGGCGGTTTCGCAGGGGCGCACGAGATAGGAATTGGCATCGGCCTGCAAATCTTCGAGACGGATGTTTTCGGGGCTTTCGGGCAGTGATTGCAGCCAGTGCCAAAACGGCTCGAGGGGAATCAGCAAAAATACGCTGCGGTTTACTTCATACATGGCGGGTGTTCCTGCAAACAGACGGGGGAAATAATATAGCAAAGGGGGGCGAAAAGCTATAAGGCGGGCAGGCCTTTGCAAAATTCAAAAAGCATCGCAATGAGTTTGCCTGTCGTTATTGGCCGCGCAGGTTCGCTGCGCTGCCCCGCGCTGCCCCGCGCAGGCGTTGGTTGGATGCTAGGCTTTCAAGTATTTGTTTGAAATAAACTTTAATTTTTCATTCGGATTTCATCCTGCGTGGGAACGATGGTATTGAGCCTTTCAGACGGCATGGCGGTGTTTTTGCAAAAAACGCTGACAGCGGGGGTTTTTAGGCCGTCTGAAAGAGCCGGGGTTCGGCAGGAAACCGTTTTGCAGTGTTTCAGACGGCCGAACCGGCAGAATATGCTGCAAGGTGGCGGAAACAGCGGCTATCCGCGGTGATAGGGGTGGTTGTGCAGAATCGATACGGCGCGGTAGAGCTGCTCGGTGAGCAGCACGCGCACCATGCCGTGCGGCAGGGTGAGGCTGGAGAGGCGCAGCATCAGGCGCGCCTGTTGTTTGAGCCGGTCGGTTATGCCGTCTGCGCCGCCGATAACGAAGCAGACGTGTTCACCGTTGCGCTGCCAGTTTTCCAAATGCTCCGCCAGCCCTACCGATGTGGGGGCTTGACCGCGCTCATCGAGCACCACTAAAAACGCGCCGGCGGGTATGGCTTCGAGTATGCGTTTTTCTTCTGCAGTCATGCCTTGGGCGGCATTTACGCCGGCGCCGCGTTTTTCGGGTTTGATTTCTTTTAAGGTGTAGCAGATGTCGCGGCCGAAGCGTTTGGCGTATTCGCTGACGGCTTCATCGACCCAGCGCGGCATTTTGGTGCCGACAGCCAAAACGGTGATGTTCATAAAGGATAGCCTTTCTGCCCGGCAAAATCTTGTTTGGTTGCGGTCGGCTTGATGGGTGATGTTTTCAGACGGCCTGAGGCCTTTGCAAAAAAGCCGTTTGAATCCTGAATTTATTTGTATTTCGTCATACTCGGGCTTGGCCTGAGTCTCTCTTTTTCTGCTAAAACAAACAGATGTTCGGGTCAGGCCCGAGTATGACGCAAGTGTTTTAAGGTATCGGAAAGAATTTTGCAACGGCCTCGGCCTTGATAAGGCGCAGCGGCAGCGGATACCAAACAGGCCGTCTGAAAGTACACATAATGGTTCAGACGGCCTGGCGGCACATTTAATAATGCGGCGGGATTTCGTCTGCCGGATTGTATGCGGCATTGCTGCCTTCGCCTCCCTTTTCTTGCAGGCGGCGGTAGAGCAGCCTGAGCTGCCCCTGCTGCAAATCCAGCGTTTGCTGCATTTTGGCAATGGTGTTGCTGAGGCTGTCGATTAAATCGGCCTGCAGCGCGGTTTGGATTTCCAACTCGATGATGCGGTTTTCAAGATTCTGCATCACAACACCATGGCGGCAATCCAGCCCGACACCATCAGCGGCAGGTTGTAGTGTAGAAACGTGGGGATAACCGTGTCGCGCATATGGTCGTGTTGGCCGTCTGTATTCAAACCGGCGGTGGGGCCGAGGGTGGAATCGGATGCGGGCGAACCGGCATCGCCCAGCGCGCCTGCCGTGCCGATAATCGCCAGCGTTGCCATCGGCGAGAAACCCATGCCCACGCACAGCGGCACATAAATCGCGGTAATAATCGGCAGGGTGGAAAACGAGCTGCCGATGCCCATGGTTACCAACAGCCCCACCAGCAGCATCACAAAAGCGGCCATGCCCCTGCTGCCGGCAAACATATCGGCTGAGGCTTTCACCAGCGGCTCAATCTGGCCGGTGGCCTTCATCACTTCGGCAAAACCCTGGGCGGCAATCATGATAAAACCGATCATCGCCATCATTTTTACACCGTTGTTAAACACGGTATCGGCTTCGCCCCAGCGCACCACGCCGGCGGCCATAAACACGGCAAAGCCCACCATCGCGCCCAGCAGCAGCGAATCGGCCCACAATTGCACCACAAACGAAACCACAATCGCCGCCAACGCCACCCAGCTGCGGTAGGCCGACATTTTCGGCTGCACCATTACCTGATGGTTGGCCGCCACATCGGCAGAAGTGTTTTGATAGGCGCGCGGGCGGCGGTAGCTGAAAAACACCGCAATCAGCAGACCGGCCACCATGCCCAAGGCGGGAATGGTCATGGCGTGAATCACGTTCACATTATCCACATTCAGCCCCGACTTGTTGATGTTGCCCACCAGAATCTGTTTCAGAAAAATTTCACCGAAGCCGTAGGGCAGCCACATATAGGTGGTTACCAGGCCGAAAGTCATCAGGCAGGCGAGCAGGCGGCGGTCGATCTGCATACGGTTGAACACCAACAGCAGCGGCGGAATAATCAGCGGGATAAAGGCGATATGGATAGGAATCAGGTTTTGGCTCATGATGCTCATGGCCAAGAGGGCCAGCAGCAGCCCCCATTTCACACCGCTGATGCGGCCGGGCACATTATCGCGCACATGGTTGGCATCCAAACGGCGGATTACCGCATTGGCCAGCGTTTGCGGCAACCCCGAATGGGCGATGGCCACAGCGAACGCACCGAGCATGGCATAAGAAAGCGCAATCTGCGCGCCGTTGGAGAGGCCGGTTTGAAACACTTTCATGGTTTCCGCCAAGCCCAATCCGGCTGCCAAGCCGCCGCAGAGCGCACCCAGCAGCAGGCTCAACACCACATGTACGCGCGCAAGCGACAGCGCGAGCATCACAAAAACCGCAATCACTACGGCATTCATATCGGTTTCTCCATAAAAACAGCGGCAGAACAGCCGCCTCATGACGAATTTTCAACCGGTAGGATTTTACCTGCGGGCGGAAAGGTTTACAAATTTTACAATCCGGTCAAACGGTATGCCCCGTCAATTCGGCCGGCCAACCTGATTGAAACGGATTTTCCACAAAGCGGCAGGCGCATCGTGCAGCGTGGTGCCGGTCTGTTTTGCAGGAATGGCAATGCCGGCCTGCCCAGTTGCCATCGGCGGCATCTGTAGCGCAGCTGCGTGTTGCTTTGAGTGAAGGGCTGTCAGCAGGGTGAGGCATTGCCGCAGCAGGGTGGGCGGGTTGGCCGCAGGGGCGTAAACAGCAGCGTTTCAGACGGCCTCAAACGCCGGTGTCTATATGATAGACAAACACTTTCGATTGGCGGCCGCTTTCGCGGTATTCGCTCAGGCGTTTGGGCGGCAGGGATTCTCATGAGGCCGTCTGAAAGCCGCGTTCGAGAAACCACTCGCCGGTGTGGGTGGAGAGGGCGTAGAGGGTATGGATGTTGCGGCTGCGGGCTTGCCCGATCAGGTGTTCGAGCAGCAGCCCGTCGTAGCCGCTGTCTCGGGCTTCGGGAGAAACCGCCGGGCAGGCCGATTCGCCGATGCCGGTGGTGGCAAAGGTTTTGAGGGCGACAGCCGTAAATGCACCGGTCGTGTTCCAACACAGAAAATCCGCCGATGTGGTTTTCAAGATATTCGCGGCTGCGGTGCCGTAAAATGCCTTGCTCTTCGAGCGGACGGATAAGGGCGGTGATGTCGGGAATATCGCCGGTTTGCGCCTGCGGGATACTCATCAAGGCGCTGCCTGCCACGGAAGTGCCTACACCGTGGCGCGTAAATAGTTCGGCAATCAGGCCGCCGTTTTGGCGGCCGCTGAAAATATGGCTGTGCTTCACGCCGTTTTCCACAGCGTTGATGGCCGACTGAAGCGGCCTGCGCTGGTTGTTTTGCGCGCGCCCGCTGCTGAGCAGGGCGCGGGCTTCCTGAGCGGAAAGGTTGGGTAAAACCTGCCTTTTTTGTTTAAAATTCCTTATTGTTCAACCAGATAAATCAGTTTTTCGGCTTGTTGGGCGATGGCGGCGGCTTCAGCGGTATCGCCCATGCTGAAATTGAAGGTTTTGCCGCTGAGCGAATAGCCGAGCGGGCTGATTAACACCGGGGCGCCATCGTTGGGGCGTTGGCGCACGGCTTCGGTGTCGATTTTGCGCACCATGCCGGTACAGCCCATGTTGATGCTGTTGATAACGCCGAGCGGGCGGGCGGAGACAAAGTTGCCGCCGGCAATGCACACGGGCTTGCCGCGCAGTGGGGTTGGGACGCAACAGAAGGAGAGGGCGGCTTCCAGATTGCTGCGCACCATGCCGCAGGCCTGCTTGACGTGGGTGAGCGTGGTTTCATCGGTGATGCACCGCCCGTTGCGGTATTGCGGGCGGAGGCCGTGTGCCTGCAACAGGGTATCGATTTGTGTGCGCGAACCGTGCACCACAACCAGGCGCACACCTAAGCCGGCAAGCAGGTTTAAGTTGGCGGCGAGTATTGGAAGGGGGGGTGGAGAGCAGGCTGCCCGCGATGCCGGTTACCAGCGTTTTACCGCGCAGGTAGTGGATATAGGGCGCGGCTTCCCGAAAGCTGCGGATAAAATCAACGGGAGCGGCCGTCTCAAAGCATCAATATCAAATAAAAAAGCTGCATAATCAACACGGTGAGCGCGGTGAGTACGGCCAAAGTCCAGTTAAAGCCTTCTTTTGACAGATCCGGAACCTTGCTGTGGACGGCCCGGGCGTTGGCAGCGGGTTTGGTTTCGGCGGGTATCATGCTGTCGAGCAGGTCGGCGATTTCGTTTTTCGACAAGGCCTTGTGTTGGCGCACGGCAGAGCCTATGGACCGCACCAGTTTGGTGTCGGTAGCGGCGCCCGGCAGTTGTTCGGGGGCGGCCTTGTGCGGGGTGTTGCTGATGTGGTGCTTGGCTTGGAAGAGGCCTTCGCATTTGGTGCAGACCACGAAACCTTGCGCCAGGTTCAGTTGGGTGTCTTTAACGGCAAGCCGTGCTTTGCAGTGGGGGCAGACGCAGATGGGCATAAGAGTGATTGAAGACGTTTATTTATAGAAGCAGCTATTTTAAGATTTTTCAGACGGCATGGGAAGCTTGCACAGGGTTTGGCCGTTTTTCGGGTCGAACGGCCGCAGGCCGTCTGAAACAAATCTTTTCAGACGGCCTGTATGCTTCGTTGATACAATAACCGTTTTATTTTTATGTGGCCGTGTGTTTTCGGATTAAGTGTTTGATATGCAGCAGAATTCTTCTAAAAATTGGCTGGCTGCGGCGGCCGTCTACACAGACCGCCGCGCAGTTGCACTGTTTTTTCTCGGCTTTTCGGCAGGTGTGCCGATTTTGCTGATTTTTTCCAGTTTGTCGCTGTGGCTGCGCGAAGCGGGGGTGGAACGCAGCACGGTAACGATGTTCAGTTGGGCGGCTTTGGCCTATTCGTTCAAATTTGTGTGGGCGCCGCTGATCGATTCATTGCCGCTGCCGTTTTTCACCCGTGCGCTGGGCAAGCGGCGCGGTTGGCTGTTGTTTTCGCAGGTGATGGTGGTTGCGGCGGTTTGCAGCATAGCCATGATTAACCCTGTCGGCAATACGGCATTGGTTTATATGGCAGCCGGCGCGGTGTTGCTGGGTTTTTCATCGGCCACGCAAGATGTGGTGATTGACGCCTACCGTATCGAAACGGCAGCAGACGATATCGCAATGCAGTCGGTAACGGCCGCCACTTATAACGCGGGCTACCGCGTAGGAATGATTGTGGCGGGCGCGGGCGCGCTGTTTTTAGCGGCGAGACTCGGTTCGCACGAAAACGCTTATGTATATGCAGCCTGGCGGCAAACTTATTTCATTATGGCCGCCGTAATGGGCGTCGGGGTAGCGGCAACGCTGCTGGTACGCGAACCTGCCGCATCGGCGCAGCATACCGCTTCGCGCTCCACCGCCGACAATCTGCGCCTGCTGCTGCTGTTTGCTGTATCTGTGGGGGCGTTTGTGGCGGCGTTCTCGCAATCGGGCAAGGTGTTGCCGCAGGGAGGGGGGCCGTTGGCGGCCTTCGGTTGGGAAGCCGTACGCCTGCTGCTTTCCGCCGCTGCCGCCGCCTCAGTGGGCGCAACGGTGGTGAAAAGCGGTGTGGTGCCTAAAAAGCTGGCCGCAGACACCTGGATACAGCCGATTACCGATTTTTTCGAACGCTACGGCAAATCGGCGCTGCTGCTGTTGGCCTTAATCGGCGTTTACCGCATTTCCGACATCGTGGCAGGTGTGATTTCCAATGTGTTTTATCAGGACATGGGCTTCAGCAAAGAAGAAATCGCCGCAGCGGTGAAAACCTTCGGCGTGGTGATGGCAGTGGCCGGCGGTTTTCTCGGCGGGTTGTTGTCGCAGAAATTCGCCCTGATGAAAATGATGATGGCAGGCGCAGTGCTGGCGGCACTGACCAACCTGCTGTTTGTGGTACTGGCCTACCGTGGGCACGATGTGGCGTTTATGTATTTGGCGGTGGGGTTCGACAACCTCGCCGCAGGCTTGGCGGGCGCAGTGTTTATCGCCTTTTTGTCGGCGCTCACCAATATCCGCTTCACCGCCGTGCAATATGCGGTTTTCAGCTCGCTGATGACGCTGTTGCCCAAAACTTTAGGAGGCTATTCAGGCGCGATGGTCGATAAAATCGGCTACCCGGGTTTTTTTACACTAACCGCGCTGTTGGGTGTGCCGGTATTGCTGCTGGTGTACTTGGCCGAGAAAAAACTATTCGCCAAAAACAGCAGCGGGGAATAAGGCTGCCGCAGCAAACCCGTTCGCGCCGGAAAACACCTTAGGCCGTTTGAAAAAGCATCTTCAGGCCGTCTGAAAGGCTTAAATACCGCCATTTCCGCATAGGCGGGAATCCGGATAGAATAGCGCAGAAATACAATAATTAAAGTGCATAATAATTAAAGTGTGGTCTATTTTGATCTGCACTTTAAATTAGTTGGTTGTTTAGTCTAACTTTTAGAGTACAGAGCATTTTACTTTGTTTATAAATTACATTTACCTTTGTTCCATTTGGGCACTTGGGTGCCGCATATCCCATAATTTAATAATTCATATTCCTTGTTTTTCATACAACTTTCAAAAGTATATACAACATCTAAAATAATATGCCCTTCTGTATCTTTTTCTCCTTTAATGCTAAATTTATTCAGCTGTTTATCAATATTCATTCCTCCACAACTTTGTATATCTTTCCAATATTGTTCTGAGTCGGTATATCCAAACCGCCCCTTTTTTTGGAAAAGGGCGACATAAGGCTATTCCTCTCCTTTATCTTGGCAAAACACCATTTGTTGAGTGTAGAAACAACTATCAGCATAAAAACAACTATCAGAATAAAAACAACCTGTAATGGAGCTTATTAATAATAAAGGAAAAATAAAATTTAGTTTCATTTTTCCCCATTAATTACATTAATTATAAGAAGGAAATTAAATTGATGTGGTGAGAATATGAAAGCGATGGGTAACAAATATATTTGGAACCCCGCTTGTACGGGTGGTGACGGGCTTGCGGCGGGTTGATAAAGACAGATAAACTTTTCCGCACTATTTTGCGGGTTCTGCCCAGGTTGCAAACTGCTTGAGCAGAAAGCGCGGGCATCCTAGCCCCCGACACTTGAGTCCGTCTGAAAACAAGTTGGTGTTTTGTTTCAGACGGACTCTGTTTTCGCAGCGGCTCTCCAGACGGGTGTTACACCGCCGCAGCTGCCGCTTTGCGCGGCGCGGTTTTCTTAAACTTCAACACGGTTTGTTCTTTAGTCGCATCCCAGTCTATGCGCACGGAGCCGCCGTCGGTAAGGCGGCCGAACAGCAGCTCGTCGGCCAACACTTTGCGGATTTTTTCCTGGATCAGGCGGTTCATCGGGCGGGCGCCCATCTGAGGGTCGAAGCCTTTTTCGGCCAGATATTTGCGTAGTGCGGGGGTAAATTCGGCTGCCACTTTTTTGTGGAGAAGCTGCTGCTCCAGTTGCAGCAGGAATTTATCCACAACTTTGGCAATCACGGCTTCGTTTAACGGTGCAAACGGAATAACGGCATCCAAACGGTTGCGGAATTCGGGCGTAAACAGTTTGTTGACAGCCTGCATTTCATCGCCCCGCCCGCGTTGTCCGGCAAAACCGATGGTGGGCCTGCTCAGGCTTTCTGCTCCTGCGTTGGTGGTCATGATGATGATTACGTTGCGGAAATCGGCACGCTTGCCGTTGTTGTCGGTGAGTGTTCCGTAATCCATCACTTGCAGCAGTATGTTGAAAATATCGGGGTGGGCTTTTTCGATTTCATCGAGCAGCAGCACGCAAAACGGCTGCTTATTGACTGCTTCGGTGAGCAGCCCGCCCTGCTCGAAGCCCACATAACCCGGCGGTGCGCCGATCAGGCGTGAAACGGCATGGCGCTCCATGTATTCCGACATATCGAAGCGTTGCAGCGGCACGCCGAGCGAGAGGGCGAGTTGGCGCGCTGCTTCGGTTTTGCCCACGCCGGTGGGGCCGGAAAACAAAAAACTGCCGATGGGTTTGTCGGGCTGCCCCAAACCGGAGCGTGCCATTTTCACAGCAGCCGCTAAGGCTTCGATGGCGGCATCCTGCCCGAATACCTTGTTTTTCAAATCGCGGCTCAAATATTGCAACATTTGTTTGTCGCTGTGCGATACGGTTTTTTCGGGAATGCGCGCTATTTTGGCCACCACCGTTTCGATTTGGGCTTTGCCGATCACTTTTTTCTGCTTGGATTTGGGCAGAATCTGCTGGGCGGCTCCGGCTTCGTCCATCACATCTATGGCTTTGTCGGGCAGAAAACGCTCGTTGATGTGGCGGGCCGACAATTCGGCAGCGGCCTCCAGCGCGCCTGCGGTGTAGCGTATTTGGTGGAAATCTTCAAAGGCATTTTTCAGGCCGTGCAGAATCTGCACGGTTTCGGCGATGCTCGGTTCGATGATGTCGATTTTCTGAAAACGGCGGCTTAAGGCATGGTCTTTATCGAAAATGGTGCGGTATTCGTGGTAGGTGGTGGCGCCGATGCAGCGCAGCCGGCCTTTGGCCAGCGCAGGCTTGAGCAGGTTGGAAGCGTCCATTGTGCCGCCCGAGGAGCTGCCCGCGCCGATAATGGTGTGGATTTCATCTACAAACAACACGGCATTGGGGATTTCCGCCAGTGCTTTTAAGACGGCCTTGATGCGCGCTTCGAAATCGCCGCGGTATTTGGTGCCGGCCAGCAGCGCGCCCATATCGAGCGAAAACACGGCGGCATTGCGAAGGGTGTCGGGCACTTGGCCTTTCGCAATCAAATGCGCCAAGCCTTCGGCCAGTGCAGTTTTGCCTACTCCGGCCTCGCCCACCAGCAGGGGGTTGTTTTTGCGGCGGCGGCAAAGGGTTTGCACCAAACGCTCCATCTCGTGTTTGCGGCCGATTAAAGGGTCGATGCGGCCTGCCTGCACCTCGGCATTGAGATTGACGGTGTAGTCGGCCAGTGCGTTGCCGCTGTCTGCGGTTTGGCTGTTGCCGTATTCTTCTTCACGGCCGCTGCCGTTGCTGCCGCCTTCGGGTGTGATGCCGTGGGCGAGACAGCGCAGCAAATCGTAGCGCGTAACCGATTGCAGTTGCAGAAAATACACTGCATGGCTGTCGGTTTCGTCCATCAGTGCCACCAGCACGTCCATCGGTTTCACTTCTTTTTTGCCGGCCGACTGCGCGTGTATCACCGCCCGCTGCAACACGCGCTGAAAGCCGAGGGTAGGCTCGGTTTCGGTGGTGTCGAACAGGTGCGGCGGCAAAGTGGGGGTATTGTCTGTCATGCTGCTGATCAGCTGTTCGGTAAGCACGCCGCAATCCGCGCCGCAGCGCGTTAAGATGCCGGCCACGTCTTCGCTTTGTTCGATGAGCGTCAACAGCAAGTGTTCCAAGCTGATCAGCTCGTATTTCTGTTTGCGTGCATCGGTGTAAATCTGTTGCAGAATCTGCTCGAGTTCGGCTGAAATCATTCAAATTTCCTCAACAATACATTGCAGCGGGTAGCCTTCGAGCCGTGCCCGCTGTAAAACCTGCTGTTGTTTGGTATCGGCGATATCGCGGGTGTAAATGCCGCAAAGCCCCCTGCCTTCGTGATGCACCAGCAGCATCACGGCAACCGCGCGCTCTTTGGGCAGCATAAAGATACCGGTGAGCACTTCCACCACGAAATTCATGGTGGTGTAGTCATCATTGAGCAGATAAACGCCATACCGTTTGGGCGGAGTGGTTTTCATACGGCCCAACAGTGCGGTTTCGGCATCGCGGCGGGTGTGGTTTTGGCTCATATTAATTTTTAACATACAGTTTCAGGGCGGTGTTGATGTTGTTTTTTGCTTTATTTTAATAAATTTCGATATTTTTCCCAATCTCCCCTTGACTGTGCCATACAACATAGGTAAAAAGTGCTCTAAGCAGAGCTTGGCATCTAAAAAAGCATATGGGTTTGGAGAAGCTCGAAACTTTTGGTTTTTATTATGTTGCCTGAATTTTGCTGTTTTTGTTAATTTTTTAGTATAGGAAGTTCAATGGCAACCGGTATTGTTAAATGGTTTAACGACGCTAAAGGTTTTGGTTTTATCACCCCCGATGAAGGCGGCGAAGATTTGTTTGCCCATTTCTCTGCCATCAATATGGAAGGTTTCAAAACTCTGAAAGAAGGCCAACGCGTTTCTTTCGATGTAACCACCGGCCCCAAAGGCAAACAAGCCGCCAATATTCAGGCTGCTTGATTCAGTTGGGCCGGAGTGTTCCGGCTTCAATTCAAGAAGGTATGGCGGGTTGTAAAACCTGCCATTTATTTTTGCTTGTTTTTCAGACGGCCGATGATGAATACAGTCAAGCCGGGAATCTACCGCCACTATAAAGGCAATTTATACGAAGTACTCGGCACCGCCCGCCACAGCGAAACCGAAGAGCTGTTGGTGGTTTACCGCGCCCTCTACGGGGATTACGGCTTATGGGTGCGCCCCGCTGCCATGTTTGCCGAAAGTGTTGGCGGCGTTTTGCGCTTTAGCTGCATACGCGGATTTTAAAACGCTTTCAGACGGCCTTTTGCTACAATAGGCCGTCTGAAAAAAGCAACCTTGTCGGAATATCACACACCATGAGCATCGCCAACAACCGCAAAGCCTTTCACGATTATTTTATCGAAGACCAAATCGAAGCCGGTTTGGTGCTCGAGGGCTGGGAAGTGAAAGCCGTCCGCGCAGGCCGCGTGCAGCTCAAAGAGAGCTATATCCATTGGAAGAAAGACGCGTTTTATCTGGTGGGCTGCCACATCACCGCGCTGCCGGCCGCCTCCACCCATGTGAAGCCCGATCCGGTGCGCCCGCGCAAACTGCTGCTGAAACAGCCGGAAATCAACAAACTAATCGGCAAAACCGAGCGTGCGGGCTACACCATTGTGCCGCTGAACCTGCATTACAGCCGGGGCTGTATCAAAATGGATATCGGCCTGGCCAAAGGCAAAAAGCAGCACGACAAACGCCAAAGCCTGAAAGAAGCCGACTGGAAGCGCGAGAAACAGCGTTTGATGAAAAACGCGGGTTAGCGGCTTCTGCCTCTTTCCAGGCCGTCTGAAACGTTCAATCGATATGACTAAGGAAACACGATGAAACACCCAATCAAAATATTGTCTTTAGCCTTAACGGCGGTCGTTTTAAGCGCGTGCGGCAGCACCAAAGTCAGCGTGGCAGAAGGGAAGGCCGGCGAGCTGGAAAGCATCAGCCGCATCTGCATCATTCCTAACGCCAAACGCACCCCGAAAGGTTTGGAAAACGTGATTGCCCGTTCGCTGAAAAAACACGGTATCGACAGCGAAATCGTCAATGTTTCAGACCGTAAACGCCTCTACACGCCCGAATGCCGTTACAACCTGCGCTATGTTTCGGCAGGCAGCCCACAGATGATTGAAAAAATTACCATTATTCTGCGTACGCCTGATTATGGTGTTGCCACCATAGGCTATAATGTCAGCGATGATCCTGCTTGGCGCAGCATGCCCGATTTGCAGAAGCAAACCAACGGCATCATTGCACGCCTGCTGGGTAAAAACACGCAATAATTTACACCTTACCCTTCAGACGGCCCGCACAACCAATCATGCAGGCCGTCTGAATACTTATCCGCACCGGAGTCTGCACCATGCCCCAAGCCTCGCTCGCTTTGCCGCTGTTTCTGATTGTTGCCGGTGCCGTGTGGTTTCTCAAAACCACCGGCATTCTGCCTGCCACCGCTACGCTGGTTGCCATCGGCCTGGTTGTTGCCGGTGCCGCCGTATTGGTGATGGACGGCATCAACAAGCAGTCGGTCGTGTCCGGCCCGCTTTTAATTTATATCGGCGCGGCGGTTTATTTGAAAAGCCGCTATCTGCTGGGTATCGCGCCTTTGGCGGCACTGGGCATGATGGTATTGGGCTGCCTGCTGCTGCTTTCCCGCAGCAATATCGTGCCGCACAAACGGGTGAAACTGCCCGAATGACAACAATAAAATTTTAATAAAAAAATATTTTGATTGTTTTTATACTGTTTTGCCGGAGTGGCCGGCGCCATCAGGCAGGATATTCCATTAAGCTGCCCGCAATCGTTATGGATAAAACAGCATGATTAAAAGAATCCGACCGCACTAAGGCGGGGCGGCCGCACCATTGAGCGAAATAGTGCCCGTAGCCATTCTTACCGCCAAATTGCCGCCGTTTGCGCCCCCGAATATGCCGTTGCCGAAAGGTTGCGATATCAGGCCGTATCAAGGCCGTCTGAAACGGGTTTTCAGACGGCCTTGATATATAGCACCGGGTGTTTTCGGAGAAGCCCTGCCGGCCGGGCGGCATCTTCTGATTCGGGTGGGCAGCGCATCGGGCGTGGTGTGCCGTTGCCGCACATCCGGCTGCGGTGATCACATCTCTGCAGGGTCCACATCCACCGACCATCTGATTTTACTGTCGCGGTATTGCTGCAACACCTGCACCCACAGGCTTACGGCGCGGTGCAGGCTGCGGCGGTCGGCAGATTCTAAAAACACTTGGGCGCGCTCGCGTTCGGCCAGGCGCACCATAAACATCGGCGCGGGGCCGAACACGGACACGTCTGCGCCGATGAACGGCTCGGTTACGGATTTGATATCATTGAGAAAATCCATTGCATCGGCCACTTCGGCTGCATCGGCGCGGATGGCCGTCTGAAAGGCAAACGGCGGCATCTGCAACAGCTCGCGGCCGGCCAGTTCGGCTTCGGCGAAGGCGGGATAGTTTTGCGCTTTCACGGCGGCGAATACGGGGTGTTCGGGCAGCCGGGTCTGTATCAGCACCTTGCCGGCAGTCTGCGCACGCCCCGCACGGCCGGACACCTGCATCAGCTCGGCAAACAGGCGTTCGGGGGCGCGGAAGTCGGCGCTGTAGAGGCTGCCGTCTGCATTGAGCACCACCACCAGATTCAGGCGGGCGAAGTCGTGGCCTTTGGCGAGCATCTGGGTGCCGACCAGCACATCGATTCCGTTGTCGGCAATGCGGCGGTATAAATCGGCCCAATTGTGTTGGTGGGCGGTGCTGTCGCGATCGACGCGGGCGATGGCGGCTTCGGGCATCAGCGCGCGCAGGGTTTCTTCAACGCGCTGTGTGCCTTGGCCGACAGCGGTCAGATCCTGGTTGCCGCATTCGGGGCATTTGTAGGGGATGGGGCTGCGGTAGTCGCAATGGTGGCAGCGCAGTTGGCGGGCGCGCTGGTGCAGCACCATTTTGGCCGAACAGCGCGGGCAGCCGGAAACATGGCCGCAGTCGCCGCAAAACAGGGCGGGGGCGAAGCCCCGGCGGTTGAGGTAAACCAGCGACATGCCGCCCTGCCGGTAGTTTTGCTGCAACAGTTTGAGGGCTTGCGGCGAGAAGCCGTTGTCGAGTTTCAGACGGCCGGTGTTTAAAATTTCCACCTGCGGCGGCCGGGCGGCGGTATGGGCGCGCTGGGGTAATTCCAACAGCCGGTAAGCACCGCTTTGCGCTTTGTGCCAGCTCTCCAGGCTGGGGGTGGCGGAGCCGAGCACTATCGGGCAGCCGCTCTGCTTGGCGCGCCACACGGCCAAATCGCGGGCTTGGTAGCGCAGCTCGTTATCTTGTTTGAACGAGCCGTCGTGTTCTTCGTCCACCACAATCAGGCCAAGCTCGGGCAGCGGCGTGAACACCGCCAGCCGCGTGCCGATAACCAGCCGGGCTTGGCCGAGTAGGGCGCGCAGATAATCCTGAGTGCGCCGGCCTGCTGCGGTTTGGCTGTGCAGCACGGCAGCGGGCACACCGGCAAACCGTGCCCGCACCCGCTTGAGCAGCTGTGGCGTGAGGTTGATTTCGGGCAGCAGAAACAGCACCTGCCTGCCCGCTGCCAACACTTCGGCCATCACATCGAAATACACTTCGGTTTTGCCGCTGCCGGTGATGCCGTAAAGCAGAAACGGCTGAAAAGTGCCGCAGGCGGCCTGCACGGCCTGCGATGCGGCCTGCTGGGCGGCGTTGGGCATATGTTCGGACGGGTTCAGCTTCGGTGCGGCGGCGTTTAAGGCCTGTATCCAGCCTCGGGCGGCCCATTCCTGCACAAGCTTGGGCGCTTGGGGGTGGATGCGTTTTAAGGCCGCCATTTCGAGGCCGTCTGAAAACAGCGCCTGCCACAATGCGTGTTTTTTATGGAACCGCTGCGGCGGCGGTGTTTGCGCCCTGCCGCTTTGGTTTAAGGCGTAAAACAGCGGCGGTTGCGGCATTTCAACGGGTTTGGGCTCTTTCAGCCCCGCCGGCAGCGCGGCAAATACGGTTTGGCCGGTGGGGTAATGGTAATAGCGCGCAACAAATCCAACCAATTCGCGCCAACGTTCCGGCAGCCGGGCTTCTTCGGTAAAAGCCGTTTGCACGGGCAGGATTTTCTCAACTGCTATGCTGCTTTCCACGCCGCTTGCCCACACCACGCCCGCTACCGTTTTGCCGCGAAACGGCACCGCCACCCGGCAGCCGGCGGGCAGTGCGGTCGGGTGGCGGTAGGTGAAGAGGCCGTCTGAAACCGGCACGTTGAGCGCGATGTGGTGCAAAATCATGCGGGCATTATAAGCGATATGGCGGCTTTGCTGAATGCGGCGCGGCGGCACGGCTTCGGGCAGACAGGGTGAATCTGCTTGATTGGCGTTACGGCGTTGCTGCGCCGCAGTTCAAAGAAAACGGTTTGGCAGGCCGCCCGGGCGGCGGCGGAACCGGTTTGCATTCTCTGAGCTGCCTGCCGCCGGCTGCTTTTTACCGAAAATCAAGCAGATTCACTATAATGGCGGTTTTTTATGGCTTTGTTATGAATCCCGCGCATTCCGCCCGAGAAACCCGCAAAGGCATTTGGTATGCCGTTGGCTGTTATGCTGTTTGGGGGCTGTTTCCGATTTATTGGTATCCCGTCAGCCGGGCGGGCATGGCGGCAGAGCAGGTGTTGGCACAGCGGATTGTGTGGTCGGCACTGTTTGCCGTGGCGGTGCTGCTGTTTACCCGCCGGCAGGGTGAGTTTGCCGGCGTGTTCAGACGGCCGCACATTCTGGCCGCACTGTTTTTGAGCGGGTTCTGCATCGGCGCAAACTGGCTGGTGTATTTGTGGGCGATTGCCAATCATCATGTGCTCGATGCCAGCTTGGGCTATTTTATGTCGCCGCTTTTCAGCGTGTTTCTCGGCCGCGCGGTGTTGAAAGAAAGGCTGGATAAACAGCAGGCGGCTGCGGTAGCACTGGCGTTTGCGGGGATGGTGTGGCTGGCGTTGCCGGCAGGGCAGGTGCCGTGGGTGGCGCTGCTGCTGACGCTGACTTTCGGATGCTACGGTTTTATCCGCAAACTTGCGCCGGTGGGCGCTTTGGTGGGGCTGACTTGGGAAACCCTGATTCTGCTGCCCTTTGCGCTGGGTTATTTGGCACACCATTATGCGGCAGGCAGCCTGCAGTTTGCCGGTTTGGGCGCGTTGCCGCTGGCAGTGCTGCTCGGTTCGGGCGTGGCCACCACCGTGCCGTTATTGATGTTTGCCGCCGGTGCGCGGCGGATTCCACTCTCAATGCTCGGTATGCTGCAGTATTTTTCGCCTGTGCTGCAATTGGCGGCCGGCCTGTTGCTGTTCGGCGAGACTTTTGATACCGGCCGCTTAATCGGCTACGGCTGGGTATGGCTGGGCGTGGCGCTGTATTTGGCCGCCGCATGGCGGCAGCACCGTGCCGCAGGGCATCGGGTGTGAATGCCAGGCGCTGCATGGGCGGGCGCGATATTGCGGGCAGGATGCTTGAAAACCCGAGACGTGGGATGTCCCGGCGGGCGTTAAGCCTTCAGCCAGTTTTTCGCGGCATCCATATCCGCCCAAATCTGCAGCTTCAAATCTTCGATACTGTCGAATTTTTTTTCATCGCGCAGTTTGTGCAGAAAGCGCACACTCAAACGCTGTCCGTAAAGGTTTCCCTGAAAATCAAAAAGATGCACTTCCAGCTTTTGGCGGCGCGATGCCGACACGCTGGGGTTGAAGCCGAAGCTGGCCACGCCGCAGCGTTTGCCGAAACTGCCCTCGGCCTCCACCACAAACACACCGTTTAAAGGATAGCGGTGGTGCGCAAGCTGCACGTTGGCGGTGGGGCTGCCCAGGGTGCGCCCGAGCTTGCTGCCGTGTTTGATGCGGCCGCCGAGTGTGTAGCCGCGGCCGAGCAGTTTGCGGGCGTGTTCCAAGCGGCCGTCTGAAAGGGCTTGGCGTATGGCGGTGCTGCTGGCGCGGATATTTTCTACCAACACCGAAGGCGTGCGCTCGGTAATCATGCCGGGTTGGTTTTGCAGCATCTCGAAGCTGCCTTTGCGCCCTGCACCGAAGCGGAAATCATCGCCGATTAACAGATATCGGGTGTTCAGGCTCCCGCGCAGAATGCTGTCGATAAAGGCTTGCGCGCCCATGCCGGCAAAGGCTTGGTCGAAACGCAGCACCCACACAGCATCGACACAGCCGGTTTCGCGCAGCAGTTGCAGTTTGCTGCGCAGGGGGGAAATGCGGTAAGGCTGCTCCCGGCCGCTTTGGCGGGCGAAAAATTCCTGCGGTTGCGGCTCGAACACCACCACCGCAACAGGCAGGCCTCGGCTTCGGGCTTCTTGCTCCAGCCGCTGCAGGATATGGCGGTGGCCGAGGTGGACGCCGTCAAAATTGCCGATGGTAACGGTGCTGCCGTGGGGGAAGTGGGGCGGCATGTGCCGGCCGAACCAGATTTTCATAGGCGTTGTTCTGCGGTGGGGTGTCAAAAGGGCGGTATTGTAAGCCGATTCGGCAGCTTTCGGAATACGGCGCAAAACTTGTTTGGGCAGGGCGTTGCCTTGCCGGCAAGATATTAAGGCCGTCTGAAAATATTTTCAGACGGCCTTTGGGCAAAACCCGCAGCGGCCGTTTAACGTCTACGTTACCGCCGGCGGAAAAACCGGGTTTGGCGCAGGCCGGTATTTTCAGGTTTCAATATGGTTGTACACGGTTTCTCAAAATAACCGTGAATCCGCTTGGTTTTTGATACAGGGCAGCAGGCCGCAGACGATACGGAGCGGGGGGGGCGGCTCTGCTGCCGTTTGGGGCGGCCGGCAAAACCGCTCTCTTGGGGCTGGGGCGCGGCAGAGCCGTAACGGTGGAAATCAGGCGGGTTCGCGGTTTGCTGAATCTGTTAAGCCAGCGGCTCGAGCAGTTTGGCAAATGCTTCTTCAAACTGCTTGAGGCCGTCTTCCTGCAGGCGCAGGGCGAGGGCTTCGAGATCGATGCCGAGTTGTTCGGTTTCGTCTAAAACGGCAAGGGCTTCGGGCAGGCCGGCGGTGAGCGCGGCGGTGGCGGTGCCGTGGTCGGTAAAGGCTTTCAGCGTGGCATCGGGCACGGTGTTGACGGTGTCGGGGCCGATGAGGCTGTCCACATAGAGCGTGTCGGGATAGGCGGGGTTTTTCACACCGGTGGAGGCCCACAGGAGCTGCACGGGGCGGGTGCCCTGCGCTTTGAGCGCGGCAAAGGCTTCACTGCCGAAAAACTGCTGCCAATCCTGATAGGCGGCCTTGGCCAGCGCAACTGCCGCTTTGCCTTGCAGGGATTGCGGCAGGGTGGGGTCGAGCGCGCCGTCTATGCGGGAAATGAAAAAGCTGGCCACCACGCTGATGTTGTGTACGGGCAGGCCGGCGGCCAGGCGGGCTTCGATGCCTTTCACATAGGCGGCATAGGCTTTGAGGGTTTGTTTGCGCGAAAACAGCAGGGTGAGGTTGATGCTGAGGCCGTCTGAAACCAACTGCTCCAATGCGCAGAGCCCTTCATCGGTGGCGGGCACTTTAATCATCACGTTGGGGCGGCTGATGGCTGTGTGCAGGCGTTTGGCTTCGGCTGTGGTGCCGGCGGTGTTGTGCGATAAATCGGGGGCGACTTCCAGGCTTACAAAGCCGGCCTTGCCGCCGCTTTTTTCATATTTGGGAAGAAACACATCACAGGCAGCCTGTACATCGGCAACGGCCAGCGTTTCGTAGATGGCTTTCGGGCTGCGGTTTTGCTGTTTCAGCGCGGCGATTTCGCCGGTGTATAAGGCATCGCCCGCAAATGCTTTTTGGAAAATGGCGGGGTTGGAGGTAACGCCGCACACGCCCTGCCGCATCATTTCGGCCAGCCCTCCGCCCTGCACCAGTGAACGCGATAAATTGTCGAGCCAGATTTGTTGGCCTAATGCTTGAACGTCCGATAAAATAGTCATCTCTGAAATCCTTGTTATTTATTGAGAAAGTAATGATGCTAACCCGATTCGCCGTATTTGGGTAGCCCTGCGGAACACAAGCATGGAAAATTGCAAACAATATCTGGACTGGGCGCGCGAGGTTTTGCGCATCGAAGCCGAAAGCCTGCATGAAATCGCCGCCGGGCTTGACGGCGGTTTTACCCGCGCTGCTGCCGCGCTGCTGCAATGCAGCGGCCGCGTAGTGGTGATGGGTATGGGCAAATCGGGGCACATCGGCCGCAAAGTGGCCGCCACCCTGGCTTCTACCGGCACGCCCGCGTTTTTCGTCCACCCCGCCGAAGCCGCCCACGGCGATTTGGGCATGATCGTTGACGGCGATGCGGTGATGGCCATTTCCAATTCGGGCGAGAGCGATGAAATCATTGCGGTTATTCCTGCGCTCAAACGCAAAAACATTACCCTGATTGCGATTACCGCGCGGCCGCAGTCCGCTATGGCGCGCCATGCCGACATCCACATCACCGCCGCCGTGTCAAACGAAGCCTGCCCGCTGGGGTTGGCGCCCACTTCCAGCACCACCGCCGTGATGGCGTTGGGCGATGCGCTGGCGGTGGTTCTGCTCAAGGCACGCGGGTTCACGCCCGATGATTTCGCCCTCAGCCACCCCGCCGGCAGCCTCGGCAAACGCCTGCTGCTGCGCGTGGCCGACATCATGCACGGCGGCGGCAGCCTGCCGGCTGTGGCGGGCGGCACTTTATTGAAAGATGCGATCGTTACAATGAGCGAAAAAGGCTTGGGTATGCTGGCCGTAACCGATGGCTGCGGCCGTCTGAAAGGCGTGTTTACCGACGGCGATCTGCGGCGGCTGTTCCAGCAGCGCGATAATTTTGCCGGGCTGGTGGTGGACGAAATCATGCACACCGCCCCCAAAACCATCGGCGCCGACAAACTCGCCGCCGAAGCCTTGAAGCAGATGCAGCAAAACCACATCAACGGCCTGCTGGTTGTGGAAGAAGGCGGCCTGCTGGTGGGCGCGCTGAACATGCACGATTTGTTGAAGGCGGGAATCGTGTGATGCGGCAGTGTGTTGTTCAGACGGCCTTGAATCATGCGGTGTGCTGTGCGGTTTGCCGCGCAGCCGCTTTGGCACAACGGCGGCACCGGTTTGCCTGGTTGCACGGGCTGTATTCTTTGCGGCACGGAGCCTTGTGTTTGATTGGATGGATCGGCTGTATTCATTTGCCGGAGTCGGTATGAAGAAACCCTATTGGCTGTTCATCGGCTGTATGCCGGCAGCCGCCGCTGCCGATAAAGAACGACCGGTTTTTAACCGTTAAAGCCGTATCGTTCCTCAACGGCAGCAACACGTTTTGTATGAAATCACGGCGGTCGGGCCGGAATCGGGCGCAGAGGTGCGGTATGCGGCGGATACGGTGCGGCAAAGTTCGCGGCAGGCCTATTATTTGGAGGTGTGCGGCCGCCGGCCGCCGCTGCAAATCATCAGCAACAGCCATTGGGTTCAGAATGCCGCCGGCAGGCTGGTGGCGTGTTGGACCACAACATACCCGAAATATGCGGCAGCGAAGAAGCCCGCCAAGCCCGTGAAAACGGCGTGAACCAAAGCCGCCCGACCCGCAAAAATGTGCGCATCGATGAGAGCAGCGTCAAAAACGGCGTGATGACCGTGGCCTACACCTTAACCGACCGCGATTTCAACGATATTGCCACCATGCTGCCGTTTGCGGTGAACGTGATGAAAAGAAGGGTAACTGCCATCGTGCGCCGCCCCGAAGGCGGGCTGCTGCCGGGCTTGCAGACTGCAAGGTTCACCTTGCGCGACCGGCACGGCAAAGCCATGCCGCCTGTGGATATTTTACCGCCGGACTGTATGCCGCAATCTGCCGCCGAGCCGCAGGAGGGCGAAGGCAGGCCGCGCCGTCAAGCCAAAGGCTGAGCCTGCACGCTCCGCCGGTTTACACTTTCAGACGGCATTTAAAATTTATGGTGCTAAAATAAAACCCTGATATTTGTTGGGCCGTCTGAAAGCTTTATATCGTGAATCGATTTGCCCTGTTGCGGCCTTGCGCCTTGTATTGCCGGCAGCCTGCCCTGAGGCGGCAATGTGCGGATTCGCGGCGGCCTGTCAGATGAGGCCGCAACGGTACGGCTTGCCCGCTCCACCGTTTTAACTAACCCGATGTATTTTATCTGTTTATTATCAAGAATACCCCATGCAAACCCTATCCCCTGAAATTCAGGCGCGCGCTGCCGCCGTCAAACTGCTGATTATGGACGTGGACGGCGTGCTTACAGACGGCCGCATTTTCATCCGCGACAACGGCGAAGAAATCAAATCTTTCCACACGCTTGACGGTCACGGCCTGAAAATGTTGCAGGCTTCCGGTGTGCAGACGGCCATTATCACCGGACGCGATGCCCCTTCGGTGGGCGTGCGCGTGAAGCAGCTCGGCATCGGCCACTACTATAAGGGCATACACGACAAACGCGCCGCCTATGCGCAGCTGCTTGCCGAAGCGGGCGTGGTCGAACACGAATGCGCCTTTATCGGCGATGATGTGGTCGATCTGCCCGTGATGGTGCGCTGCGGCCTGCCCGTTGCCGTGCCGGAAGCGCATTGGTTTACCCTGCAACATGCAGCCTATGTTACCCGCAAAAGCGCAGGGCAGGGCGCGGTGCGCGAGCTGTGCGACCTGATTATGCGGGCGCAGGGCAAACTTGAAGCCGCTTTGCAGGAGTATGTGCAATGATCAGGCTGCGACACGGCTGGCTGTTTCCACTGGTGTTGGCGGTTTGCCTGGGCGGCCTTTCTGCCTGGCTGGGGCGTATCAGCCAAATTGATGTGGAAGAAGCCGCCCTCAATCCCAACGAGCCGCAATATTCGATGACGGGCATCAACGGCAAACGTTTTGACGGGCAAGGCCGTCTGAAAGAAAGCCTGAGTGCCGAAACGGCTTGGCAATTGCCCAAAAGCAGCAACATCACCTTTGAAAAACCCGAGCTTGCCCTGTATGACGGCGGGCGGCTGCTCTATACGGTAAAAAGCAACGAAGCAGGCTACCACACCGAAAGCCGCAAAGTGCAGTTTCAAAACGAAGTGGTGCTCACTAAAAACGCCGATGCCCAACGCCCCGCCGGCATTTTGAAAACCAACAGCCTGACCGTTGATACGCAAACCGAAACCGCCGAAACCCAAGAGGCTGTCGAATATCAGTACGGCGACTCCCACGGCACGGCAAACGGCTTGGTATATGACCACAAACAAGGTTTCTTAAACCTGCCTTCACGTGTGAAAGCCATTATTTATGACCCAAAAAACCTGTAAAACCGCCGCGCTTGCCGTTTTAGCCCTTATGGCCGCCGCCCCTTGTGCGTTTGCGCTGGAAAGCGACCGCCGGCAGCCGATTCAAATCGAGGCCGACCAGGGTTCGCTCGACCAGGCCAACCAAGTGACCACGTTCAGCGGCAATGTGATTATCAAGCAGGGCACGTTCAACATCAGCGCAGGCAGCGTGCGCGTGTCGCGCAACAGCAAAGGCGAGCAGCAGATGAATGCCGCCGGCAGCCCCGTGCGTTTCAGCCAAACGCTCGATGACGGCAAAGGCATCGTGAAAGGACGGGCCGACAATATCGATTACTCGTCTGCCACCAATATCGTGAAGCTCACAGGCAATGCGCGGGTGGAGCGGGGCGGCGATGTGGCCGAGGGTGCCGTTATCACCTATAACACCCGCACCGAAATCTACACCGTGCAGGGCAGCAAGGCTGCCGGCGGCAAAAGCGGCAAGCGTGTAACCGTGGTTATCCAGCCGTCCGGTGCACAATCCCAGGGCAGGAAAAAATAATCTTCGGCCGTCTGAAACTCCCGGCAGGCGTGCCGCCCTGTTTTTCAGACGGCCGGGGATTGTATAAAACCCGCGCCGGCATTTGAAAACATCCGCATGATGCTTGGGCTTGGTTAGGGCATCTTCATTGGTTCCGCAGAAATAACATACAGCAAACCGCTTGTCCGGCCGGGGCGTTGCCGTGCTTCACCCCGAAGCGGGTGGGTGTTCGGCCGTGCAAACGGCAGCAGAACCGGTTTGGTATGAATATATTGTTTGGAAATTGCCGCTTGGTGCCGCCTGTCTGTGCAGCTTGTTTTGCGCTTCATTCGAGCGCTATCCGCTAGGCGAGCGGCACAGCACCGGGCATAAAGGCTCGGAAACTTCAGATGGTATTTTTGGGTTGAGCGAAGATACCGCCCTTGAGGTTGCCGGCAGATACCGTGAGGACGGTTGCGGATAAGCGGATACGCATGAACAAGTAATACAAATCTTCACAAAGATTAAAATAAACTTTCAGACGGCCTAAAAACCGATTACAATAGTAACCATCACAAAGAACACACATATGAGCCAAAGCCGCTTAAACGTACAAAATCTGCAAAAAACCTTCAAAAAGCGCCAAGTGGTGAAAAACTTTTCGCTGGAAATCGAAAGCGGCGAAGTGGTCGGCCTGCTCGGCCCCAACGGTGCGGGTAAAACCACCAGCTTTTACATGATTGTGGGGCTGATTGCCGCCGATGCCGGCAGCGTTGAGTTGGACGGACGGGAAATCCGCCACCTGCCGATACACGAACGCGCCCGTTTGGGTTTGGGCTATCTGCCGCAGGAAGCATCGATTTTCCGCAAGATGACGGTAGAGCAGAATATCCGCGCTATTTTGGAGATACGCCTGAAAAACAAAAGCGAAATCGATGCCGGGCTGGAAAAACTGCTGGCCGACCTGAATATCGGGCGCCTGCGCAACAACCCTGCGCCTTCGCTTTCGGGCGGTGAACGCCGCCGCGTGGAAATCGCCCGCGTGCTGGCTATGCAGCCGCGCTTCATCCTGCTTGACGAGCCGTTTGCCGGCGTTGATCCGATTGCCGTTATCGACATTCAGAAAATCATCGGCTTTTTGAAAAACCGCGGCATCGGCGTGTTGATAACCGACCACAACGTGCGCGAAACCCTGCGCATCTGCGACCGGGCCTACATTATCAGCGATGGTGCCGTATTGGCTTCCGGCCATCCTGAAGAATTGGTCGGCAACGAGCAGGTGCGAGCGGTGTATTTGGGCGAAAACTTCAACTATTAAGCCGCCGGCCGGCAGTTTGAGCAATTAATCCGGCCCGGTGCAAACCGCACATTACGCTTTTATGGCGGATTAAATGGAAACTGATACGGCATCCCCACTTTTATGCACTTATTTGTATGGTTTGCGGGTATGGCCTTGTTTTGATTCGAATTTAATCCCCATACTCAAGAAGAAAATAAAAATATGAGTCAAAACATAGGATTAAAGCTCAGGCAGACCCAGCAGATCAACCAGCGGCTGCAACAGTCGCTGCGCATACTGCAAATGTCGGGATTGGAGCTTGAGCGCGAAGTCGGCGACTGGCTGCAGGAAAACCCGCTGCTGGAGTGTGCCGAATACGATGAAGCGGCCGAAGCCGGATTTGACCGCATCTCTGCCGCACAGCCCAAAACCGGCCAAATCGGCGGTGATGATGCGGAAAACGTTTGGGCCACCATTGCCGAGGAAGAAGGCTTCAACACTTATCTGCACAAACAAGTGTGCGAACATCCTTTGAGTGAGGCCGAAGCGGCGAGGGTGCATATCTTGATCGATTTTCTCGATGAGCAGGGCTATTTCACCGACAGTTTGGAAGAAGTGCTCGAGCATACGCCGATAGAGTGGATGCTGGAAGAGCAGGATATGCACAAAGCACTTGATTTGCTGAAAAGTTTTGATCCGCCCGGTGTGGGCGCCGCCAATCTTGCCGAATCGCTGCTGCTGCAACTGATGCGTCTGCCCGCATCGCCCGCGCTTAGTCTTGCCGTCAAAATCGTGCAGCTCCACCTTGACGATTTAGGCCGCAGCCGCCAGCAAAACACTGCTAAATTCCGCAAACATTTTCCCGATGCCGAAGCCGCTACTCTTCAGACGGCCTTGGATCTGATTGCCAAGCTCAATCCTTATCCCGCTTACGGTTTTGCTGCTGCCGAACCCACCGCCTATGTGCAGCCCGATATTTGGGTGAAAGAAACCAAAAGCGGCTGGTCGGTGATCACTAACGAGCGCGTGTGGCCGAAAGTACGGCTCAACAGCGAATATTGCGAGCTGCTCAAACAGGCGGGCGACATTGGCCCGGAGTGGAAAGAGAAGCTCAGTGAGGCGCGCCAGAAAATCGACAGCCTCGAGCTGCGCAAAAGTACCGTGATGCGGCTGGCCGAATATATTGTTGAAAAACAGGAAGATTTTTTCGTGTTCGGCGAAATCGGACTCAGCCCCATGCTGCTGAAAGATGCTGCTGCCGCGCTGGGCGTGGCCGAAAGCACCGTGTCGCGCGCGGTTAATCACAAATATTTGGCTTGCCCGCGCGGGGTGTTTGCGTTACGCTATTTCTTCACACAGGCCGTTGTTGCGGAAGACGGTGAAAGCGTCAGCCAAAGTGCGGTGAAGGCCGTTATCGCGCAGCTGGTGGAAAGTGAAAACAAACAAAAACCCTATTCCGATGATGCGTTAAGCAGGTTGTTGAAGCAGCAGGGCATTGATATTGCCCGCCGCACGGTAGCCAAATACCGCGAATCGCTGAATATTCCCAATGCGCACCAACGCCGGCCGTAATGTGCCGGCCAAAACCGAACCGGCCGTCTGAAACAATGAATCTGCATCAGCAAAACTTTTCAGACGGCCTATATTGCAAGTGGACGCGAAAAACCGATTTATCTGCGGCCGCACAGCCGGCAATACGCCGATTTCCGCCGCCTGAGCGGGCGGCACAATCCAACCGAAGGAGTAAGCCATGAATCTGAAAATTACCGGCCTGAATTTCGATGTAACCGAAGCCGTCAAAAACCATGTGGCCGCCAAGCTCGAACGCATCAACCGCCACGCCGCCAATGTTATTTCGGTAGCCATCACTCTTTCGGTGGAAAAGCTCAACCACAAGGCCGAGGCCGATGTGCATCTGGCGGGTAAGGATCTGCATGTGGAAACCATTGAATCGGATATGTATGCCGCCATCGATGTGTTGATGGACAAGCTTGACCGCGCCGTGCTGAAACACAAAGAAAAAAGCAATGATGTGCGCGCCACCCCCAAGCCTGCGCCGACAGCCTGATAAACGTTTGCCGTAACATGCAATAAAAAATCCCCCTTTCAAATTGCGCCCCAACTGCCGGATATTGAATCCGACTTTTGGGGCGGTTTGTTTTGAGGGATGGGAAGCAGATTTATCTGTGTGGGTAATTTTGAGGCAGCCATACCGGAATATGCCGCGTCATCATGTGAAATATGGCGGGCGGGCATGATGCATCTGCTTTGTTTCCGCTTCGGCGTTGCTGCGCCATAAGGCCGGAGTCTTTGCAAAATTCAAAAAACACCAAAAGAAAGTTTATCTGCCGCCATTTCTGTGCAGGCGGAGTTTGGCCGCAGTATCCGGGTGTTTAAGCGGTATGCCGGTATTTCCCACCACTATCCCCGCCTGCGCGGGAACAATGATGCTTGATCCTTTCAGACGGCCTTAAGGTATTTTTGCAAAGCGTTTCCGGCATCCCGGCAGGGTTGGGTTGAGAAATCCATGCCGGGGCGGCTTTTGCGCGTGAAGCGGCCGCTAGCTTTCCAGCTTAGCCGACTGCGCTTTCACTTTGGCCATTTTTTCCTGCAGCTCGGCCAGCTCGGCTTGGTCTTTCGCCACCAGATGGGTGGGGGCTTTTTCTGTGTAGCCGGGCTTACTCAGTTTGGCGTTGAGTTTGTCTAAAGCCTTTTGCAGTTTTTCTGCTTCTTTGTTCAGGCGGGCGGCTTCGGCGGCTTTGTCGATTTCCACTTTCAGCATCAGGCGGGCATTGCGGGCGGCTTGGCACACGGCAATCGGAGCATCTTCGCCTTCGGGCAGGCTGTTGACCAATTTGACTTCGGTGAGACGGGTCAGCGCGGGCAGGTATTTCAACATATCGGCCAACTCTTCGCTGCCTTCGATAAACAGGGGCGCCTTCACTCCCGGCCCCAAGCCCATTTCGCCGCGCAGGTTGCGCACGGATTCCACCAAGCCTTTGAGTATGTCCATCTGCTTGAATGCGGCAGGTGCGATGTATTCAGGGTCGGCCTGAGGGAAGGCGCCCAGCATGATGCTGTCGGCGGTTTTGCGGCCGCACATCGGTGCAACGGTCTGCCACAGCTCTTCGGTAATGAACGGAATAATCGGGTGCAGCAGGCGCAAGGTTTCTTCCAATACGCCCAGCAGGGTGGCGCGGGTGGTACGCTGCGTGGTCGGGCAGCCGGTTTGGATTTGCACTTTCGCCAGCTCGATATACCAGTCGCAATATTCGTTCCACACAAATTCATACAGCGTTTGTGCCGCCAAATCAAAGCGGTAGCTGTCGAAGGCGGCGGCGGTTTCGGCTTTCACCTGTTGCAGACGGCCGATAATCCATTGGTCGGCAAAGGTATAGGCCAGGGGCTTTCGGCTGCCTGTTACAGGGTGGGTAACGCCGGGTGCGGCTTCATCGAGGCCGCAATCTTGGTTTTCTGTGTTCATCAGCACAAAATTGGTGGCGTTCCACAATTTGTTGCAGAAATTGCGGTAGCCTTCGGCGCGTTTGAAGTCGAAATTGATGCTGCGGCCGAGGCTGGCGTAGCTGGCCATGGTAAAGCGCAGCGCATCGGTGCCGAACACGGGAATGCCTTCGGGGAAGAGTTTCTCGGTGGCTTTTTTTACCTGCGGCGCTTTTTCGGGGCGGCGCAGGCCGGTGGTGCGTTTCACCAGCAGGTTTTCCAAACTGATGCCGTCGATTAAGTCCACAGGGTCGATCACATTGCCCTCGGATTTCGACATTTTTTTGCCTTCGTGGTCGCGCACCATGCCGTGGATATACACGTCTTTAAACGGCACTTTGCCGGTGAAGTGGGTGGTCATCATGATCATGCGCGCCACCCAGAAGAAGATGATTTCGTAGCCGGTAACCAATACATTGCCGGGGAGAAAGGCTTGCAGCTCGGGCGTTTCAGACGGCCAACCCAAGGTGGAAAACGGCACCAGCGCAGAAGAAAACCAAGTGTCGAGCACATCTTCATCGCGTACCAAACCGCTTTTGCCGGCCAGTTTTTCCGCTTCTTCCTGCGAGCGGGCAACATAGCAGCGGCCGTCTGAATCATACCAGGCGGGGATTTGGTGTCCCCACCACAGTTGGCGCGAGATGCACCAGTCTTGGATATGGTTCATCCATTGGTTGTAGGTGTTTACCCAGTTGCCGGGAATAAATTTCACTTGCCCGCTGTCGACTGCGTGTTTGGCTTTCTGCGCCAGGCTCATGCCGGCAAACTCACTTTCCGGCTCGGCTGCTTTGCTGCTGTCGGGAGTGGCAGACATCGCCACAAACCATTGGCTGGTGAGCATCGGCTCGATCACCGAACCGGTGCGGTCGCCTTTGGGGGTCATCAGTGTGTGCGGCTTCACTTCGACCAAAAGATTTTGCGCTTCCAAATCGGCCACGATTTGTTTGCGTGCGGCGGAGCGGTCGAGGCCGGCGTAGGCGGCGGGCAGGGCAAATCCTTGCTGTGCTTTGCCTTTGTAGTCGAACACTTCGGCATCGGCCAAAACTTTGGCTTCCAAATCAAATATATTGATTAATTGGGTGTGGTGTCGTTTGCCGACTTCATAATCGTTAAAGTCGTGTGCGGGGGTGATTTTCACGCAGCCGGTGCCGAAATCTTTTTCTACATATTCATCGGCAATCACCGGAATGGTGCGGCCGGTAAGCGGCAGCACCAGCTCTTTGCCGATTAAGTGGGCATAGCGGCTGTCTGCGGGGTGTACGGCCACGGCCACATCGCCCAACAAAGTTTCAGGGCGGGTGGTGGCCACAATCAGGCTTTCAGACGGCCTGTCGGCAACCGGGTAGCGGATGTGCCACATCGAGCCCTGTTCTTCTATGCTTTCCACTTCCAGATCCGATACTGCCGTGCCTAACACGGGATCCCAGTTGACCAAACGCTTGCCCCGGTAAATCAGGCCTTGTTCAAACAGGCGCACGAACACTTCGGTTACGACACCGGCGCGGGTGTCGTCCATCGTGAAGTATTCGCGGCTCCAGTCGGCCGAACAGCCCATGCGGCGCATTTGCCCGGTGATGGTGCCTCCGGAGTGCTCTTTCCATGCCCATACTTTTTCGAGAAATTTTTCACGGCCGAGGTCATGGCGCGAAATGCCTTGCCCGGCCAGCTGCCGCTCCACCACAATCTGCGTGGCGATGCCGGCATGGTCGGTGCCGGGCACCCAGCAGGTGTTGCGGCCTTTCATGCGGTAGTAGCGGGTGAGGCCGTCCATAATGGTTTGGTTGAAGGCGTGCCCCATATGCAGCGTGCCGGTTACATTGGGTGGCGGAAGCTGGATGGAGAAAGACTGTTCAGACTGCATATCGGGCTGGAAATAGCCTTTTGCTTCCCAGTTTTGATAATGCCCGGCTTCGATTTCGGCGGGGTTGTATTTGTTTAACATGATGTTTTTCAATGCTGTATTAATCTGTAAATCAAAGCGTGGGATTATAACGCAAAGGCCGTCTGAAACCTATAAAAGGCGTTTCAGACGGCCATAACAAACTGCCCGTCAGGTTAGTGCCTGCGGGCAGTTTTATTTTCTCGGTTCATTTATTTTTCGCTTCGGCCTTGGCTTCTTTTTTCAAAGAGGCATATAAGTCGGGCTGGCGGCTTTTCAGCAGCGAGGCAATCGCAAGATCATCGCGGTTTACTTTAGCCAAGTCGATTTTCTCAATGTGGACCAAACGCAGTAATTCGCGTACGGGCTTGGGCATGTTGCGGCCTGATTCGTAACGCGAACCGCCGGACTGGGTAACGCCGATGCGGCTCCAAAAGTCCATTTGGTTTAAACCGAGTTTTTTGCGGATATCGCGGATATTTTCGATTTTCTCGAACGACTTCATGAAATTCCCTTCATTTGTTGTAAAGATCAATCTGGAAATTACTTATGCAGCGATAATATCTTGAGTGAGAATATTATATTCAGATAAGTATGAATGCTTAGACAGGGAAATCAGGATAAGTTTAATCAGATTTTCTATCAAGCGGTCAAAAAACGCGACAAACGCAATAGGGTGTTTCAACTATTCTTTTAAAACAATAGGTTATTTTTTTAAGTAAAGATTCTAGCTAAAAATATTTTACATAAAAAAACGTAACAAAATCAAGGTTTACCTGTTTTCGGGCTGACGGTGAGGATTTCGCGGCCGGTTTCGGTAACCAAAACTTCGTGTTCCCATTGCGCCGAAAGCGAGCGGTCTTTGGTAACTACCGTCCAGCCGTCTGCCAAAATGCGCAGATGGCGTTTGCCTTGGTTGATCATCGGCTCTATCGTGAAAATCATGCCCGGCTGCAACACCAAACCTTGCCCTTTGCGCCCGTAGTGCAGGACTTGCGGCTCTTCGTGGAAGCCCCGGCCGATGCCGTGGCCGCAGAATTCCTGCACCACCGAATAACCTGCGTTTTCGGCAACCTGCTGGCAGGCGTAACCGATGTCGCCCAAAGTGGCGCCGGGCTTGACCGCCGCGATGCCCGCCATCATGGCTTGGTGGGTGATGTCGATCAGGCGTTGGGCCTGGGGGCTGATTTTGCCTACCGCAAACATACGGCTGGAATCGCCGTGAAAACCGTCTTTTTTAATGGTGATGTCGATATTGAGAATGTCGCCGTTTTTCAGGGGTTTGTCATCGGGAATGCCGTGGCAGATAACGTGGTTGACCGAGGTGCAGCATGATTTGGGGTAGGGCGGGTTGCCGTAATTCAGCGGTGCAGGGTAGCCGCCCTGAACTTCGGTGTGGTAGGTGTAGATCAGCCTGTCCAGCTCGTTGGTGGTGATGCCCGGTTTGACGAATTGGCCGATATAGTCCAATGCTTCGGCCGCCAACCGGCCCAGTTCGCGCATTTTTTCGATTTCTTCGGCGGTTTTGATAACAACGGCCATGGGAATCCTCTTTCTTTTCAGGTGTTGGGATTGGTGTTCAGACGGCCTTTCGGTAGCGTGTGAAAGGCCGTCTGAAAGAAGGTGGCATAAATTGCTGCCGCAGGGTTTGAATAAGGGTGAAAGCCGCTGTTTCAAGTGGGACGGCGGGTTAAAACAGGTTGTCGGTTACTTTGCCGGGTTTGGCAGGTTGCGCAGGGGCGGTTTCTGCGGGTGCCGGTTTTTCGGCTGCGGGTTTGGGTTCGGATGGTTCGGCTGCGGGTTTGGGGGCGGCGGGCTTTTCGGCTGCTTCGATCTGTTGTGCAGGCTTTGGGGCTGCCGTGGGTTGTTCTTTAGGCTGCTCTGCGGGAGCGGCAGGGGTTTCCGGCTGGGCCTGCTGTATGGCCTGCTGCCCGGTTTCTTCGGCCGTTGCGGTTTTCCGCTGTGGTTTGCGGGCTTGACGCGTGGGTTTTGGGGCCGGTGCGGCGGTTTGTTCGGGTGCGGATGCGGCGGTTGGGGTTTCGGGATCGGCATTTGCGTCTGAAGCGGCTGCTTCGGTTTCGGATGCATGCTGTCGGGGGGCAGCCGCTTGTGCTTGAACCGCCGCTGCCGCTACTGCCGAAGCGGGTGCACCGCGGGGCGAGAGCATTTCAACCGATGATGCGGCGGCGGTTTGCGGAGCTTGGGTTTGCTGCTGTGCGGATTCTTTCCGGTCGAATGTCTGCATGATGCCGATTACCACGCCGGCAACGGCGATGAAGGCGATGGCGAAGAGGGCGGCGAGCAGGTGTTTGGGCTTGGGCATGAAGCCCGGTTTGCGGTTGTTCATTGTGTTTTCCGTTTGGCTGATAGAGGCCGTCTGAAAAATCGGTTTCAGACGGCCTTTTGTCTGCGCGGCAGATGCTTTTAAAGCGGCTTAGCTTATCATTTATTGTATGTTTGATAAAGCGTTACCACTTTTTTCACGCCCGGGGTGGTGCGCACGCGTTCGGTAACGGCGGCTTGTTCGGCGGGGGTGAGAATGCCCATCACATAGGTTATGCCGTCATAGGTAACGATTTTCACGCGGCTGGGAACCACGCCTTGGATGCCCAGCAGGGCGGTGCGTACTTTCGATGTGCTCCAAGTGTCGCTGCCCACGTTGCCGAAGGTGCGTTTTTGCGGCGATACGCTGATGTAGTTATACACTTCTTGAACGGTTTGCTCCGAGCGCGCCACTTGTTCTACGAATGCGCGGTCGCTTTCGTTGGCAACATGGCCCAGCAGCAGGATATGGCGGTTGTAGCCCACCACTGAGAGTTTCGGCTCGAAGCCTTCGGTTTGGTTGTTTTGGCGCAGGCGGGGCAGGGCGGTGTTTTTGATGCGGACTTCCATCACGTTGTCGTCGGCCTGGGTGCCGGTGCTGCGGCGGTCGAGTGCGGATGCGCCGCCTACTGCGGCTCCGCCCAATACGGCTCCAACGCAGCCGCTTAACAGCGCGGCGGCAAGAACGGCGGCAAGCAGGGTATGGGCGGGTTGTTGGGTGTTCATCTCGATACGTCCTTTCTGAATGGTTTTCAGACGGCCTTGTGTGCACAGGCCGTCTGAAAGCGGAAAACGGTTATATGCCTTCCAACAGCATGGTGTCGATGCTGTCGCACAGGGCGTGAATCAGCAGGATATGGATTTCCTGTATGCGGGCGGTGCGCGGGTGGGGCACGTTCAATAAAATATCGCTGTCGTTGAGCATGGCGGCGATTTTGCCGCCATCGCGGCCGGTGAGGGCGATAACGTGCATGTCGCGTTCGTGGGCGGCTTTGATAGCTTCGATAACGTTGGCGGAATTGCCCGAGGTGGAAATGCCGATAAGCACATCGCCGGCACGGCCCAGTGCGCGCACCTGCTTGCTGAAAACCTGGTCGAAGCCGTAGTCGTTGCCGATGGCGGTGAGGGCGGAGGTGTCGGTGGTGAGCGCCACGGCGGCCAGCTCCATGCGTTCTTTTTCAAAACGGCCGGTCATTTCGGCGGCGAAATGTTGGGCATCGGCCGCCGAGCCGCCGTTGCCGCAGGCGAGGATTTTGCCATCGTTCATCAAACATTGCAGCATCAGCACGGCGGCCTCGGCGGTGGGTTCGGTGAGAATGTCCGCCGCTTGTTTTTTGGCTTCGATGCTTTCGGTAAAATGGGCGGCTATGCGCTCTGGTAAAGTGGTCATCTGAAAATCAGCCTGTGATGTTCTGCACCCATTGCGGGGTATCGTTGCCCTGAATCAAAACCGCGTCCAAACGGCACGCTGCATGGTTCAGGCGGTGTTGCTGCAGATAGTGCTCGGCACTTTTTTGCAGTTTTAACAGTTTGGCCGGCGTAATGCTGTGGGCAGCGCCGCCGAAGCCGTTATTTTTGCGGTATTTTACTTCAACAAACAAAATCGTGTTGCCGTTTTTGACGATTAAATCGATTTCGCCGAACGGGCAGTGCCAGTTTCGCGTCAGCAGTTTGCAGCCCTGTTTTTGCAGAAATGCGAGCGCGGCGTTTTCACCTGCCGTGCCTTGAGTGTGATTTAAGCGCATTTTGTTTGCTCCCGTTATAATCCGATTTTTCAGACGGCCTTTTGAAAAGCGGTTTGTTATGATGATGCAGAAACATTACCAAAAAGCCTGCGGCAGCCTTGAGGCGCAAACATTATACGTGGTTGCCACGCCCATCGGCAATTTGGCCGACATCACCCTGCGTGCGCTGGCGGTGCTGGAGTGTGCCGATTTGGTGTGCGCCGAAGACACCCGCGTTACCGCGCAACTTTTGGCCGCCTACGGCATACAGGCCAGGCTGTTGAGCGTGCGCGAGCACAACGAACAGCAAATGGCGGGCAAAGTCATCCAAGCGCTTGCAGACGGCCTGACGGTGGCGCAGGTGTCGGATGCGGGCACGCCCGCCGTATGTGACCCCGGTGCGAAACTGGCCGCCCGCGTGCGCGAAGCCGGTTTCAAGGTGGTGCCGGTGGTCGGCGCCAGTGCTGTGATGGGGGCGTTGAGCGCGGCGGGCATTAGCGAGCCGGGCTTTTATTTTCACGGTTTTCTGCCGGCCAAGACGGGCGAACGCCGGAAACTGCTGGCAGCTTGGGCGCGAGCCGAACACCCTGTGGTGGCGTTTGAAACGCCGCACCGCATCGCCGCCGCTTTGGCCGATATGGCAGCGTTGTTTCCCGGCCGCAGGCTGACGCTGGCGCGCGAAATCACCAAAACGTTTGAAACGTTTTTAAGCGGCAGCGTAGCCGATATTCAGACGGCCTTGATTCATGATGCCGACCAAAGCCGCGGTGAAATGGTTTTGGTGCTCCACCCCGCGCCCAAAGAGAAAAACAGCAGTTTGCCTGAAGCGGCGCAAAACGTGATGAAAGTGTTAGCGGCGGAGCTGCCCACCAAACAGGCGGCCGAATTGGCGGCCGAAATCACCGGCGAAAACAAAAAAGCCCTCTACGATTTGGCACTGACATGGAAATAGATCGGGGTGGGTATCGCTTATCCATGAAACAAATAAGCATAAGGCGGCGGGTTGCAGATGGTATCGGCAAGCTGCGCAGAAAGAGCCAAGGCTGCGATGATTTTGAAGCTTGTGAAGCGGATCGGCCGTATGGTGCAGCCACGCTGTTTCCGTTACGGATTGCGTATCCGGCTTTAGAGAACGGTTTGGGTAGGCCGCCGCCGGCAGCGGAATCGGTGCGCACTGCCTGTACTGTCTGCGGCTTGCTGCTTTGTACCCAAACTAAAGCAGGCTTGCCATAGATGTTTTACAGGATATTCGAGGCTGTCTGAAAATATTTTCAGACGGCCTTGTTTGGAATCTGATGGCGGAAAGCACGGCGTGGTTATATTTTTGTTTTTTGCTTGAAAACCTGTTGGGGGGCGAGGGTTGTTGGGAGTGCCGAAAGATATGATGCGGCGGTGTCATGTTTGGAAAGCGTAAAATCGTTAAAACCGCTATTTCAACAACAAACATAAAGTTGCCGGGTATAAAAAAGCACCAAATAGCCGGCCTTGCCCAAGATTGCAGGCCGTCTGAAAATATTGTTCAGACGGCCTTATTCGGGGTTGGAGTGTCGTTGCTCTGCGGCGGCAGACACAAAATCAAACCGATGCCGAAAATGCGGGTTGGCTACTGCGGTATCCGGAATCCGCCGCCGAGACGGGCATGGACGCTGCTCCAGGCGGTCAGCAGATCTGCACGGTGTTGTGCCAACTGCATTTGCTGCTGCAACACTTCGTCTTGTTTTTGCAGGGGAACCAGGCCGTTTTCCAACCCGGCGCGCATACGGCGGGAAGCTGCCGATGCCGATTTCTCGGCAGTTTCTACCATGCGTTGCTGCAGCGCGGTTTGGTTGCGCAGGTTTTGGTAGCTGCCGACTGCATCGGCTGCTGAGCGTATGGCATGGAGCACGGTTTGGTCGTACACGGCTGCCTGTTCGTTAAAGCGGGCGTTGCGTGCCGCCAATTGCGATTGCAGTGCGCCCGAGGTGAAAATGGGCAGGCTGAGTGCGGGCATGATGCCCAGCATGCCGGAGCTTTTTCCGTTGATAACATCAAAAGCGTCTATGTGCGCCAACCCGGCCAGCAGCCTCAGTTCGATGTTCGGATAAAAAGCCGCTTTCGCTGCGCCGATATCTTGCGCCCGTGATTCCAGCAGGGCGCGTTGGGCGGCGATGTCGGGCCGTCTGCCCAGCAAATCGGCGCGGATACGGTTTACTGCCAGCACGGGCGCGGCCGCCTGCGGCGAAGGCTGCCAGTTCTGCAGAGCCTCGGGAGAGTGCCCTGCCGTTACCGCCAGGCTGTTGCGTATGCGCGAGATATTGTGCATCACTTGCAGCCGCTGCATTTGCAGTTGCTGCTGCATCTGTTGGGCTTGGTAAAGTGCGGACGGGGGAAGAATATCCGCCTGTATGCGCTGTTTTAATAGCTTTTCTATGCTTTCAGCCACCTGCAGGCGTTTTTGCAGGGCTTGTCGTTGGGCTTCCAGTGCCTGCCAGGCAAAATATTGGGCGGCTACGGCATGGGCCGTTTCCAAACGGGTGTGTACCGTTTCATAGGCGGCAGCTTGGCTCCGACCCAAAGCAGATCGGATGCGCGCTTTGTTTTGCCCCCAAAAGTCGAATGCCCAACTGCCTTGCAGGGCTGTTGCGGCCATCAATAGGGTATGGTCGGTGTTGGCTATACCGGATGCGGGTTTGGGGTTTACATACCCCCCTATGCCTTGGGATGACAGGCCGATTTGGACTCTGCTTGCCGCACGGTTCACACCGAGTTCGGCCTGTGCCTGCTCGAAACGCGCCCGGGCGATCCGCATTTGCGGGGCGGTGCGGACGGCCTCTTCGATCAAACGGTTGAGTTTGGGGTCGCGCAACTGCATCCACCAGTCATCGCGTATTTCGCGGGCGGATTCTCCTTGCGGTAATGAATAAGCCGTTGGGGTGTCCAACGGCACTTGTTTGCCAAACGGCGCACAGGCAGCGGCGAGCAATAATCCGAGCAACGCCGCGCTGCGCGCAATCAGGGTAAATTTCATTAAGCTATCCGTTTTGCTTTCGCTTGGAGCAGCATCGTAATGGTAAGAAAAGGGCAATCAACCGAGTTTGGTCAGCAGTTTGCCTAACAGATGTTGCAGTTGGGCGTAATCTTCATTGGTAAAGTCTTCCCAAGCCTCACTGCTCCTGCTGGAAATCTGCGGCCAGATTTTTTGGATAAAGGCTTCACCTTCAGCAGTTAATTTTAACACGATTTGGCGGCGGTCTTGCTGGTTGATGTGGCGTTCTACCCAGCCGCGCTCCACCATTTCATCGGAAAGGCGGGTGGCGCTGGTGCGGGTTAGATCCATCAGATCGCTCAGGCGCGAAGGCAGGATTTCGCTGTTGGGGCTCACATAAACCGCCATCATGGCAAACCACAGGTTTTCGTTGATGCCGAATTCTTTCAAGCTGTCGTTCAGATGGCTGCTCAGGCGTTCTGTAACAACGCGCAGCAGGCGGCCGGATTGGGTTTGCTGTTCGGAAAACTCAGGCAGGCGCCCGGATAATAATCTGAGCGCATTAACCAGTTCTGCTTGTGAAAAACTCATTATATTTCTCTTCTCAAATGATGTTGGCAGTTAAATAATTTTGATAAATGCAGTTATCTGCTTTTAAATTTCTATAAAATTGCCGTTTTCTACATAAAACCGGCAATTTTTAATTCAGTTGGAAATATTTTATATATTATTGTTTATAGTTTCTTAAAAAACAGATAATCGGTTTGTCTTTCTTACAAGCGGATTGCTGTTGTCATAAAAATGCTCTGCATAACCTAAATGGGGCGGGAAACCAACCGTTTGTCTGCAAACCTAAGTGATATTTGAAATTTTTTAGTGGGGCTGCCGAGAGGCAGTTTGTTTTGCTTTTTTAGAGTGGGTTGGTTATGCATAGTTCGGTGGAAAACATATCTTTACGCATTATGCATTTATAAAAAGCAGACGGAATTTTAAAAATTTTTAAATTCAATAAATTGACTGGGCTTATGGGGCGGATAATGAAAAAACGGATTTCGAAATTTCTGTTTTATAAACTATTTTTAACAGTTCTGCCGGGCGTTTCTGCTTGCCGGCAATACACATTCTGCTCTTTTGTATTAAAATACAGGGTTTACGTTGTGGTTCGCGATCTCCCACATTAAAAAACTAAGGAACTTTCATTTATGACCCGCAGTAGCAACGAACTGCACGGCCTTACTTTGCTGGGCAGCGGAAGTGTTTCGTATCTTACCGAATATGCGCCCGAAGTTTTGGAGGCATTCGACAACAAACACCAAGGCAATGATTATTTTGTCAAATTTATCTGCCCTGAGTTTACCAGTTTGTGCCCGATGACCGGTCAGCCGGATTTTGCCACCATCTATATACGTTATATTCCCGCTGAAAAAATGGTGGAAAGCAAATCGCTCAAGCTTTATTTGTTCAGCTTCCGCAACCACGGTGATTTTCACGAAGATTGTGTCAATATCATTATGAAAGATTTGATTGCGTTGATACAGCCGAAGTATATCGAGGTTTGCGGTGAATTTACGCCGCGCGGCGGAATTGCTATCCATCCGTTTGCCAACTACGGCCGTCCCGGCACCGAGTTTGAGCAGTTGGCCAAAACCCGCCTGTTTGCCCGTGATGCACACGCGTGAATGCGTGCAGCGGCGTTTCTGCATCTAACCGGCAATGTCTGAATACTGATTCATACCGATTAAAAATCAACAACTGCCTGCTTGAGGATTCGGTAGGAAGGCCGTCTGAAAAAAGCAGCGTGCCGCCGAAGCCCCTGTTTGGGAAACGAGAGAGTGATGGTTTATCGATTTAATGCTGCGCAATTGCGAAAGGCCTTGGTTTGGCTTGCTTTTTTTCATATTTTGATTATTGCAGCCAGCAATTATCTGGTGCAGTTTCCGTTTGAAGTGTTTGGATTCCACACCACCTGGGGGGCATTTACGTTTCCGTTTATTTTCCTGGCTACCGATTTAACCGTGCGCATTTTCGGCCGACATCTTGCCCGCCGGATTATTTTTTGGGTGATGCTGCCGGCTTTGGCGTTGTCGTATGCAGTATCGGTGCTGTTTCACGAAGGCGGCTGGACCGGTTGGGCTGCATTGGCTTCGTTCAACGGCTTTGTCGGCCGCATCGCATCGGCCAGTTTTGCCGCGTATGCGCTCGGGCAGCTGCTGGATATTTTCGTATTCAATAAATTGCGCCGCTTGAAATCTTGGTGGATTGCACCCACAGCCTCGACATTTTTGGGTAATGCGCTGGATACGTTGGTTTTCTTCGGCGTGGCATTCTATGCCGGCAGTGATGCGTTTATGGCGGCTAACTGGCAGGAAATCGCTTTTATTGATTATTTGTTCAAACTTGTTATCTGCACGCTGTTTTTCTTGCCGGCTTACGGTATTTTGTTGAATATGCTGGAAAAAAAGTTAACTGCGCTCAAGCTGCAAGACAATCTGGCGGAGATGGCGGCCCAAGAGCCTTGATGGTATGACCGGTCTGTTTAAAAAATAGGGGCTGTACTAGATAACTAGGGAAATTTAACTTCAGGTTAGAATAATCCCTATGAGAAAAAGTCGTTTAAGTCAGTACAAGCAAAACAAACTGATTGAACTATTTGTTGCAGGTGTTACCGCCCGCACAGCGGCGCAATTAGTTAGCGTCAATAAAAATACCGCTGCCTATTACTTCCACCGTTTGCGCTTACTTATCTATCACAACAGCCCGCATCTGGAAATGCTTGATGGTGAAGTAGAAGTTGATG
>NZ_JADGLG010000188.1:0-401 GCF_015235335.1 Neisseria sp. 19428wB4_WF04 | reverse complement strand
GGTATGCACTATGGCACCAAAAACAAACTTGCTCAACTTAACATAGAACACAAAAACTTCACAAGCAAAAAACTCACTCAAAAGCTTTGCGATGAAAGCGATTTTTTAATCACCATGGACAATTCTAACTTCAAAAATGTTTTAAAAAACTTCACCAACACCCAAAACAAAGTTTTAAAAATCACTGATTTTAGTCCTAGTCTAAACTACGATGAAGTCCCTGATCCTTGGTATATCGGGAATTTTGATGAAACTTATAAAATTTTATCCCTAGCTTGTAAAAATTTACTTGTTTTTTTATCAAAATAATTTAAAACAACTATATATTACTTCTCGTTTACTTTTTAGGCTTATACTTCTAAACGAACCGAAAAACATTCATAAGAAAAACTCCTTAAAAT
>NZ_JADGLG010000187.1:0-404 GCF_015235335.1 Neisseria sp. 19428wB4_WF04 | reverse complement strand
GACCAATTGTTGAAAAAGTACTTGGTCATTATCAGCAGCACTATATAAAAATTCTACAAGTTCTTCGACTTTAAACTCTGCTCGTCGACTGGCTAGCTCTGGCGAAAAAGCAGTTGGTTGCTCTGGTTGTTGTGGATTAAAAACCTCGTGGAATGCACAAGCCATTTCATAAGGGGATTGCTTTTCAGACATTCAGCTACCTTCTTTCTCAAAATAAATCTAATTGTTTTGGATTCAAATCATCGTAACTCAAATTCAAGACTTTTTGCATCTGTAGAGCGTTTTCTGCGGCATCGCCGCCAGAATTATTATTAAAAATTACGCCCACTTCTTTAGCTTCTTGCGACATTTTTAAAACAGCTTCGCTTAAATCAGCGATTTCCTGCGTATTATAATGATAAAGG
>NZ_JADGLG010000186.1:0-406 GCF_015235335.1 Neisseria sp. 19428wB4_WF04 | reverse complement strand
CACCGAACCGGCGGGCGCATCGGTTTTGCCGCTGATGGTCGGGGTGTTGTCGCTGCTGTTGTCCGGCGCGTCTACGCTGATCATCGGGGCGGTGGTGTCGACCGAGCCGTTGTCTTTGGCTTTGCCTTCGTTGCCGGCGGGATCTTTCACCGAAGCTTCGGCGGTGTAGCCGCCGTCGGGCAGGGCTTTGGGCACGTCTACGCTGTAGCTGCCGTCTGCCTTGACGGTGGTGGTAACGGTTTGGCTTTGGCCGTCTGAACCGGTTACCACTACGGTTATCACCGAACCGGCGGGCGCATCGGTTTTGCCGCTGATGGTCGGGGTGTTGTCGCTGCTGTTGTCCGGCGCGTCTACGCTGATCATCGGGGCGGTGGTGTCGACCGAGCCGTTGTCTTTGGCTTTGCCT
>NZ_JADGLG010000185.1:0-406 GCF_015235335.1 Neisseria sp. 19428wB4_WF04 | reverse complement strand
GTCATTGGCCAGGGCCACGGCCTCCTCGGCCGAGGACACCTTGTAGACCACGGAGGCCATGCCGAACAGCTCCTGCGTGTAGGCGGGGTTCTCCTGGCCCACGTCCGTGATCACGGCCGGGGAGACGTAGAAGCCCTCGCCCTCGGGGCCGGAGACGCGCTCGCCGCCCACGTGGACGGTGGCGCCGGCCTCCTTGGCCGCGGCGATCTGCTCGGCGAGCCCGTCGGCCGCGGACTCGGAGGACAGCGGGCCGTAGACGTCGGCGTCACGCGAGGTCGGGTCGCCGGGCTTCATCGCCGAGGAGCGCTGGACCAGCTCGTCCACGAAGTCGTCGTAGAGGTCCTCCATGACGATCATGCGCTTGTTCGAGTTGCAGGCCTGGCCCCAGTTGCCCATCCGGGTGGCC
>NZ_JADGLG010000184.1:0-408 GCF_015235335.1 Neisseria sp. 19428wB4_WF04 | reverse complement strand
GCCCATACGCGAGGACGCGGCGGAACGCGATTGTTTTCCGCCGACGCGCGAAAGTCGTCCCGTGCTTACTTCGCGTAATAGTAAGCGGTCGCCACCGAGGAGACCGGGCCGGTGACGGAGGTGAAGACGGACAGCACCTTCGAGACCTCGGTGAACGGGGCGTTCGAGACGTAGATCAGGTCGCGGTTGCGCATGCGGAACGCCTGGGTGGTGAACAGGCTGTTGGGGTCGCGCATGTTGATCCGGTACACCACCGGCACCAGCGGCGTGCCGGTGAGCTTGGTGGCCGGGTTGAGCCGGCGCACCACGCTGGCGGGCTCGAACCGGAAGATGAAGGTGCCGGCCGGGTCGGCGGCGAAGTCCGACAGGCCGCGCGCCTTGGCGAGCGCCTGGGCGAGCGTGATGCCG
>NZ_JADGLG010000183.1:0-409 GCF_015235335.1 Neisseria sp. 19428wB4_WF04 | reverse complement strand
CCGGGATGTGGTGGTGCCCGCCCTCGGTAAACAGCGGCACGAGATCGAGCGCCGGGCGCTGCTCGCTCACCACGCGCACCTGGCGCGTCATGATCTGGCCCACCACCTCCGGCTTGGTGGAATGCACCGCGCCCACGCGGCGCACCAGGGCGCGCAACTGCTCGCCGATGCCCTGGTGCACGTCGAGATCGATCTGGCGCATGAAATCGGCCGTGGTGACGATGCCCACGATGCGGCGCGCGCGGTCCACCACCGGCAGCGCCTTGACACGGCGGCGGCGCATCAGTGCCCAGGCCTCCTGCAGTTCGGTGCCGAACGCCACCGTGGCGGGCTCGCGCGACATGATGTCGCCGCAGCGCAGGTGCCCGAAATTGCGGCGGTACGCCTCGGCCTCGGCATGGTGCAGCAG
>NZ_JADGLG010000182.1:0-410 GCF_015235335.1 Neisseria sp. 19428wB4_WF04 | reverse complement strand
CGGCGTCGACACGCCCGAAGATCCCCCGGCGGCGCCGCCGTCCGTGTCCGCCGCGCAGGACGCGGGCCCCGTGGCCGGGCTGGACGCGTCCGACGCCGCGTTCTGGGGGCTGGTCTCCGGCCTGCACCTGAGCCAGGACCCGGAGCCGCAGCGCTCGGCCCCCACCGACCCGGCCGTCGCACGCCTCCTGCCGGATGCGATGCCCCAGGCCGGCGCCGCCGAACAGGGCGCCCACCGGGCCCTGACCGAGGACGCCCTGTCGGAGGGGAAGCTCGCGGACGCGCGCCTGGCCCTCGAGCTGCTGCGCTCGACGCGCGTGGAGGTGCCGCACGACCAGGCGCCGGCCTTCGGCCGCGCGCTCAACGACGTGCGCCTCGTCCTGGCCGCCCGCCTGGGCGTCGAGACCGAGG
>NZ_JADGLG010000181.1:0-412 GCF_015235335.1 Neisseria sp. 19428wB4_WF04 | reverse complement strand
CACTTAAACCTTTTAGAATTATAGCTCCAGCAGGGTATCGCTTAATTCAATTCAAAAGTGTTCCGAATTTTGAAAAAATTGAAACATTAGCAATTAAATTATCAAGGACACCAATTAGCTTTCGTGGGGAAATTCCTTTAAATCATTCAAATGGTGATTTAGAATCTGGTGTTCTTGTTAGAGTTAACAGTTTAGAAGAAATTCTAAAACCTAGAAAAGATAAAGCATATATTTTACCTAATGGAGAAATGTATATTCTTGATAATGAGGGAAAGCAACTTATTAAAATAGGCGGTAGTGGTGGGAATATTGACTTAACGAAGTATGCGAAAAAACCAGAAGATATTGATATCATGGACCCGCAACTAAAGGCATTCATTGAAGAAGTCATAAAAGAGTAGGAGTGATTGGT
>NZ_JADGLG010000180.1:0-413 GCF_015235335.1 Neisseria sp. 19428wB4_WF04 | reverse complement strand
AAGATGAAGTCCCAGACCGGGTGGCGCTGGCCGCGACTGCGACGGGACAGGTGGTCGCGGGTCAGGATATCGACGCGGGCGATATGCCTTGCTTTGGCTTCACGCCAATCGAAAGACGAATCGGGTGTAGGTGTCACTGCTGTCGTCCCTGCGTGGTGCCCGGTCGGGTCCGGGGCTGGTTCACGGTCGAGTGCTGCTTTGGTGCACCGCTGCGACGTGGGGAGACCTCGTGGGTCCAGTCGCGTACGACACCGACCTGCTCCTCGATGAGGTCCTCCAGAGCCACGATGCCGATCTGCTCCGCGCCGGAGAAAGCACCGGTCTTCGGCGCGATACTTGCCGGGGCGTTTGCGCGCAGGTGCGGCTTTGGCATGCGAGCGCGTACAGCCACTGCCATGTGGGCGCTGTAGCGG
>NZ_JADGLG010000179.1:0-414 GCF_015235335.1 Neisseria sp. 19428wB4_WF04 | reverse complement strand
CGTGATGCGTGCCATCGCTACCGAAATGGTCTCACTCACGGAAGACAACTTCGAAAGTGAGGGCTGGGGTGGGCAAAAATGGAAGAGAAGCCGGCGCGTTGCCGACAACGGCGGCAAAACCCTGCAACTCTCCGGCCAGCTCGCCGCAAGCATCAGCACCCAAGTCGGCAACGGCTTTGCCCGTATCGGCAGTAATAAAAAGTATGCCGCCATCCACCACCTAGGCGGCCAAGCCGGGCGCGGCAGGAAAGTCAAAATCGAGCCGCGCCCCTACCTGCCCATCAACGGAGCAGGACAACTGCAAAAAGGAGCAGAGTCTGCCCTGCTCGACATCGCCCTAAAATCCCTCAGCAAAGGATTGTGAGCATCAAAAAACGGGCCAAATCAGCCCGTTCATTTTTATTTCACTGTGTG